>PPEA01000040.1 GCA_002967005.1 Mycobacterium talmoniae | reverse complement strand
GCCTCCTGCGGTTGCCGCTGCGGCACCGGTGTCGCCGGCCGGGTGCGCACCCGCTGCGGCCACCAGAACCACGGCCCGAGCAGCGCCGCGATCGACGGCGTCATGAACGACCGGATCACCAGGGTGTCGACGAGTAGACCCAACCCGATGGTGGTACCGACCTGTCCGATGATGCGCAGGTCGCTGATCACCATCGAGATCATGGTGAACGCGAACACCAGACCGGCCGACGTCACAACGGATCCACTGCCGCCCATCGAGCGGATGATGCCGGTTTTCAGCCCGGCATGGATCTCCTCTTTGAACCGGGACACCAGCAGCAGGTTGTAGTCGGAGCCGACGGCCAACAAGATGATGACCGACATCGCCAGCACCATCCAGTGCAGATTGAGCCCGACGAGGTGCTGCCAGATGAGCACCGAGATCCCAAACGAGGTGCCCAGCGACAGCAGCACGGTCCCCACGATCACCGCCGCGGCCACCACACTTCCGGTGACCACCAGCATGATGATGAAGATCAGGCACAGCGACGAGATCCCGGCGATGATCAGGTCGTAGTTGGAGCCGTCCTGCATGTCCTTGAACATGGCCGCGGTGCCACCCAGAAACACCTTGGAGCCTTCCCACGGCGTGCCCTTCAGCGCGTCGTGCACGGCGAGCTTGATCGGGTCGATGTGCGAGATGCCTTCCGGCGACATCGGATCGCCCTCGTGCGAGATGATCATCCGGACCGCTTTACCGTCCGGCGACACGAACATCTTCAACCCGCGCTTGAAGTCGGGGTTGTCGAACGCTTCCGGCGGCAAGTAGAACGAGTCGTCGTTTTTCGCGTCGTCGAACGCCTGCCCCATGGCGCTGGAGTTCTTTTGCATCTCCTGCGTCATGTCCTGCTGGCCGGCCTGGGTGGAACGCATGGTCAGCATCAGGGATTTCATGGTCTCCATGGTGGAGATCATCGGCGGCATCAGCGCCACCATCTGCGGCATCAGGCGGTCGAGGTTGTCCATGTCCGGCAGGATGTCCTCGATGTCCCCGGTCATCTGATCCACGCCGTCGATCGCGTCGAAAATCGACCGCAGCGCCCAGCACATCGGGATATCGAAGCAGTGCGGCTCCCAATAGAAGTAGTTGCGGATCGGCCGGAATTGGTCGTCGAAATCGGCGATCTTGTCCCGCAACAACGCCACGTCGGTGACCATGTTGTGCATCTTGGTGACCATGTTGTGCGTGGTCGCCGCCATCTGCGTGGTGATGTCCATCATCTGGTGCATGGTGTTGATCGTTTTCTGCATCTCGTCGGCCTGCACCAGCATGTTGTCCATCAGGTTTTGCATGTACTTGTTGTTCAGCGTCTGACCGGTGCCCTGCATGCTGATCGAGAACGGGATCGTCGAGTGGTTGATCGGGGTGCCCTGCGGCCGGGTGATGGTCTGCACCCGCCCGATACCGTGCACCCGGAAGACGGCCTTGGCCACCTTGTCCATCACCAGGAAGTCGGCCGGGTTGCGCAGATCGTGATCGGTTTCGATCAGCAACATTTCCGGGTTCATCCGGGCCTGGGAGAAATGCCGGTCGGCGGCCGCATACCCCACATTCGCGGGGATGTCGGCGGGCAGGTAGTGGCGGTTGTTGTAGTCGGTGCGGTAGCCGGGCAAGGCGAGCAGCCCGACCAGGCAGACCGCGATCGTGGCCACCAGCACCGCGCCGGGCCACCGGACGACCAGGGCGCCGACCTTGCGCCAGCCGCGAATCCGCATCTGCCGCTTGGGATCCAACAGGCCGAAGTGGCTGGCCGCCACCACGACCGCCGCCCCCAGGGTCAGCGCGGCGAACACCACCACGATCATGCCGATCGCCAGCGGCACACCCAGGGTCTGGAAGTACGGCAGCCGGGTGAAGTGCAGGCAGAACGTCGCACCGGCAATCGTCAGGCCCGAACCCAGGATCACGTGCCCGGTGCCGCGATACATGGTGTAAAACGCGGTTTCTCGGTCCTCACCGGCGCCGCGGGCTTCCTGATATCGGCCGAACAGGAAGATCGCGTAGTCGGTCGAGGCGGCGATGGCCAGCATCACCAACAGGTTCACTGCGAACGTGGACAGCTCAATGATCCGGTAGTAACCAAGAAATGCGACCACGCCGCGGGCCGCAGCCAATTCCAGCACCACCATCAACAGCACCAGTAGCACCGTGACGATCGAGCGGTAGACGAACAACAGCATGGTGATGATCACCACGAAGGTGAGCCCGGTGATCAGCTTGAGGCTGCGGTCACCGGCGATGCGCTGATCGGCGGTCAGGGGCGCGCCGCCGGTGGCGTACGCCTTGACCCCGGGCGGTGCCGGAGTGTTCTTGATGATGTCCTGGACCGCTTCGACGGACTCGTTGGCCAGGCTCTCGCCCTGGTTACCCGCCAGATACACCTGGACGTAGGCGGCTTTACCGTCCGGGCTCTGCGACCCCGAGGCGGTCAGTGGGTCGCTCCAGAAGTCCTCGACGTTCTCGACGTGCTTTTTGTCCGCCCGGAACTTGGCCACCAGTTCGTCGTAGTACTGGTGCGCCGCGTCGCCCAGCGGCTGGTCACCTTCCAGCACGACCATCGCCGAGCTGTCGGAGTCGAACTTCTGGAAGACCTTGCCGACTTCCTTCATCGAGATCATCGACGGCGCGTCCTGGGGGCTCATCGACACCGAGCGCATCTCGCCGACTTCGTCGAGCTGGGGCACGACGACGTTCAAGATGACCGTGCCCGCCAGCCAGATGAGGATGATCGGCACCGACAAGCGGCGGATCCACCGGGCGATAGCACCCTGGGCGGCCTGTCCGGGCAGCTCCAAGCCTTCGGTCGGGGCGTCCATCGGCGCGCTCATGCCGACTTCACAATGCAGAAGGTGTAGGCGTTCATCTCGTGCGAGATCCTTTCAGCCTTGACCACGCCGTCGACGGTGATCCGGCAGCCGATGGTGTCGCTGTGGCCCTGCGCCAGCAGGGTGGGACTCACCGCGGGGTCGGTGGTCTTCAACGTCAGCGACCACGGCAGGGCGGCGGCGTCGAGGCGTTGCGGTTTGGCGTTGAGGTCCAGGTAGTTGATGTCGGCGGCGGTTCCGTTCGGGCTGAAGATGTCATAGACCACGACCTTGGGGTGGAACGGCTTGGTATCCTCGAACACCTCGCCCGCGTGGCCGGCTCCGCCGGCGCCGAAGTAGCCACGGACCCGGTACACCGTGAACGTGCCCACGGCGACCACCGCCACGATGAGCAGCGGCATCCACGCGCGCCTGAAAACGCGGAACATCGAAAACCTCAGCCCTCTCGTTGTGTGCCCGCCCACCCTCGAGCCGCGAACGGGTTGTCCGTTACGGTCGACATCCCACTGGTGTCCGCGGCCGGGTGCTGCGTCGGTAAGCCCTTACCGTCGCTCTTACCGTCGCCATAGATTAGTGCATCAAAGTTCTTACCGCTACACCGCCACTCGGGTTGTGACGTCACCCACCGGCGGGTGTCTTGCGGTCGGTATCTCGGCTGGGCTGCACCCGTTTGGGCTCGCCCGGCATTTTGGGGTAGTTGGGCGGATACGGCAGGTCCCCGAGTCCGCGGGCCTCATCGGCGACGACCATATCCAGCAGCGGTTCCAGCGACTGTTCGACTTCGTCGAGGGTGCGCCACGGGTCGTCGCGGCGGCGGACCAGGTCGGGCACGGTCGCGATGGTGTAGTCGTCGGGGTCGGCGTCGGCCAGGTCCTCCCAGCTCAGCGGGGTGGACACCGTCGCGATCGGGGTGCGTCGCACCGAGTACGCCGATGCCATGGTGCGGTCGCGCGCGTTCTGGTTGAAGTCGATGAAGATCCGGGCGCCGCGCTCCTCCTTCCACCACGAGGTGGTGACCGTGTCCGGGGCACGGCGTTCTACTTCGCGGGCCAGCGCGATGCCGGCGCGGCGCACCTCGATGAAATCCCAGTCGGTTTTGATCCGCAGGTAGACGTGGACGCCCCGGCCGCCCGACGTCTTGGCAAAGCCCACCAGGCCGAGCTCGTCGAGCAGCGGCCGCAGCACGTCCGCGGCGACCGCGCGGGCCTGCGCGAACCCGGTGCCCGGCTGCGGGTCGAGGTCGATGCGCAGCTCGTCGGGGTGTTCGGTGTCCGGGCAGCGCACCTGCCAGGGGTGCAGCGTGATGGTGCCCATCTGCGCCGCCCAGACGATGGCGGCCGGGTGGCTGACCTTCAGCGCGTCGGCGGTGCGCCCGGACGGGAAGGTGATCCGGCAGGTCTCCAGGTAGTCCGGGTGCCGCTGCGGGATCCGCTTTTGGTAGATCTCTTCGCCGTCGATGCCGTCGGGGAACCGCTGCAGATGGGTGGGCCGGTCGCGCAGGGTGGCCAGCATCGGGCCGCCGCCCACCGCCAGGTAGTAGTCGACGAGGCGGCGTTTGGTGCCGGCGGACCCGAGCCGGGGAAAGTACACCTTGTCCGGGTTGGTCAGCCGGACGGTGACGCCGTCGACGTCGAGTTCTTCCGCGTTGGCGGTAGCCATCACGACTCCAGCACGTCGTACAGGTCGTAGCTCAACGGGACGTCGAGCTGGGCGAAGGTGCACGACCGCGGGTCGCGGTCCGGGCGCCAGCGCACGAACCGCACCGTGTGCCGGAACCGGGGGCCCTCCATCTGGTCGTAGGCCACCTCGGCCACCTTCTCCGGCCGGATCGGCACCCAGCGTTTGTCGGCGGCCGCGTTCCACCGGCTCGGTTCCCCCTCGTAGGTGACGTCGTCGCCGAGGCGCAGCGGTTCCAGCTCGGCCAGCAGTTTGTGGCGGTCTTTGACGGTGAACGACGCCGCACCGCCCACCATCTGCAGCTCGCCGTCGGCGCGGTACAGGCCCAGCAGCACGGACCCCACCCCCTGGCCGCTTTTGTGGATGCGGTAGCCGATCGCCACACAATCGGCGTCGCGGTGGTGTTTGACCTTCACCATCTCGCGTTTGCCTGGCTGGTAGGGCCCGTCGAGCCGCTTGGCGATCACCCCGTCGAGCCCGGCGCCTCGAAGCTGCTCAGCCAGTGGGTGCCAGCTCGGGGTCGTGGGTGACCCGGGTGAGGTGGCACCACTGCTTTCGGTGATCGACTCGCCGAGCGCCGCGCGGCGCACCCGGAACGCTCGTCGAGCAGGGCGGCGGACCCGGTGGCCAGCGCG
>PPEA01000004.1 GCA_002967005.1 Mycobacterium talmoniae | reverse complement strand
CTCGCAGGAGCCGTCGGCGCGTGCGTCACCAGAACCGAGTCCGACCGCGGTGCCCCATCTGCCCACCGTGACCGCGCTTCCGCCGGGGCCACTCGAGCCGGGCGTCGACTGCCGGACGGTGGCATGACGACACAGACGCAGCCCCAGTCGCCAGTCGCGGTGACTCCGCCGCTGCCGACTCGGCGCAACGCCGAACTTCTACTGCTGTGCTTTGCCACCGGGATCACCACGGTGGCTTTACTCATCGTTGAGGACAACCAAGAACAAGGGCTGCGCTGGGATATGGCCGGCTACGCCGCAGCCTATCTGGTGTTGTTCGGCTGCGCCCACCTGACCATCCGGCGGTTCGCCCCCTACGCCGACCCGCTGCTGTTGCCGGTCGTTGCGCTGCTCAACGGGCTGGGCCTGGTCATGATCCACCGCCTCGATCTGGGGCTGGGCACCATCGGCGGTCACGACCGACCCGGCGCCTACCAGCAGATGGCCTGGACGCTGGTCGGGGTGCTGGCGTTCGCGCTGGTGTTGGTCTTCTTGAAGGATCACCGCCAACTGGCCCGCAATGGCTATATCTGCGGGCTGGCCGGCTGGTGCTGTTGGCCATTCCGGCGCTGCTGCCGTCGTCGTTCGCCCAGCAAAAAGATGCGTCGTTCGTCAAGCAGAACGACGCCAAGATCTGGATCCAGTTGCCGGGCTTTTCGATTCAGCCCGCCGAGTTCTCCAAGATCCTGCTGCTGGTGTTCTTCGCCGCGGTGCTGGTGGCCAAACGCGGACTGTTCGTCAGCGCCGGCCGGCACGTGCTCGGGATGACACTGCCGCGCCCGCGGGATCTGGCTCCGCTGTTGGCGGCGTGGGTGATCTCGGTGGGCGTGATGGTCTTCGAACGCGACCTCGGGACGTCGTTGCTGCTGTACGCGTCGTTTCTGGTGATCGTGTACATCGCCACCCGCCGGATCAGCTGGATGGTCATCGGGCTGACGCTGTTCGCGGTGGGAAGTGTTGCCGCGTATTACCTTTTCGCGCATGTCCGGATCCGGGTGCAGACCTGGCGGGACCCGTTCGCCGACCCCGAGGGCAGCGGGTACCAGATGGTGCAGTCGCTGTTCAGCTTTGCCACCGGCGGCGTGTTCGGCACCGGGCTGGGTAACGGCCAACCCGATACGGTGCCCGCGGCGGCGACCGATTTCATCATCGCCGCGTTCGGCGAGGAGCTCGGGCTGGCCGGGCTGGCCGGGCTGTTGATGCTCTACACCATCGTGATCATCCGGGGTTTGCGCACCGCGATCGCGCTGCGCGACAGCTTCGGCAAGCTGTTGGCGGCCGGGCTGGCGTCCACGCTGGGCATTCAGCTGTTCATCGTGGTCGGCGGGGTGACCAAACTCATCCCGCTCACCGGGCTGACCACGCCGTGGCTGTCCTACGGCGGCTCGTCGCTGGTGGCCAACTATGTGCTGCTGGCCATCCTGATGCGGATCTCCAACGCCGCGCGCCGGCCGTTGGCCAGCCGCCGGGACCCCACCACGCCGATCGCCACCGCCAGCACCGAAGTGATCGAGCGCGTATGAACACCACGCTGCGCCGCATCGCGGTGGCCCTGATGGCGCTGATCGTGCTGCTGCTGATCAATGCCACCTTGACCCAGGTGTTCACCGCCGACGGGCTGCGCGCCGACCCGCGCAACCAACGCATCCTGCTCGACGAATACTCCCGCCAACGCGGTCAGATCACCGCCAACGGCCAGCTGCTGGCCTACTCGGTGGCCACCAACGACCGGCTGCGGTTCCAGCGGGTCTACCCCAACCCCGAGCTGTACGCACCGATCACCGGCTTCTATTCGCTGCGCTACTCCAGCAGCGGCCTGGAGCGCGCCGAGGACTCGGTGCTCAACGGCTCCGACGACCGGCTGTTCGGGTTCCGGCTGGCCGACTTCTTCACCGGCCGCGACCCCCGCGGCGGCAACGTCGACACCACCATCAACCCGCGCATCCAGCAGGCCGGCTGGGATGGCCTGCAGCACGGCTGCAACGGGCCGTGTCGGGGGGCGGTGGTCGCCCTGGAGCCGTCCACCGGCAAGGTGCTGGCGCTGGTGTCCTCACCGTCCTATGACCCCAACCCGCTGTCGTCGCACGACGCCGAGGACCAGGGCCGAGCGTGGCAGCAATTCCGTGACGACACCGCCGACCCGCTGAGCAACCGGGCCGTCGCCGAAACGTATCCGCCCGGTTCGACGTTCAAGGTGATCACCAGCGCCGCCGCGCTGCAGGCCGGCGCCAGCGAGGACGATCAGCTGACCGCCGCGGCGCAGATCCCACTGCCCGACAGCACCGTCACCCTGGAGAACTACAACGGCGCGTCGTGCGGGCCGGATGCGACGGTGTCGCTGCGGATCGCGTTCGAGCACTCCTGCAACACCGCGTTTGTCGAATTGGGGATCCGCACCGGGACCGATGCGCTGCGCAGCATGGCGCACGCGTTCGGTTTCGACCGCACTCCGGATCCGATCCCGCTGCAAGTCGCCGAGTCCACCGTCGGGCCGATCCCCGATGCCGCCGCGCTGGGGATGTCGAGCATCGGCCAAAAAGACGTCGCCGTCACCCCGCTGGAGAATGCGCTGGTCGCGGCGACCATCGCCAACGGGGGGATCGCGATGCAACCGTACTTGGTCAACAGCCTGCAAGGCCCCGACCTGGCTACCATCAGCACCACGGCGCCGCACCCGCAGCGCCGTGCAGTGTCTCCGCAGGTCGCAGCTAAGCTGACACAATTGATGGTCGGCGCCGAGAAGGTCACACAGCAGAAAGGGGCGATCCCCGGCGTGCAGATCGCATCCAAGACCGGTACCGCTGAGCACGGCAGCGATCCGCGCAATACGCCACCGCATGCGTGGTACATCGCGTTTGCGCCGGCGCAGGCCCCGAAGGTGGCCGTTGCGGTGGTGGTCGAGGATGGCGGTGACCGACTGTCCGCGACCGGCGGTGCGCTGGCCGCGCCGATCGGACGGGCCGTGATCGAGGCCGCGCTGCAGGGAGGACCATGAGCCCGCGAGTAGGGGTGACGCTGTCTGGCCGCTACCGGCTGCAGCGCCTCATCGCCACCGGCGGCATGGGCCAGGTGTGGGAGGCGGTTGACAGCCGGCTGGGCCGTCGGGTCGCGGTGAAGGTACTCAAGAGCGAGTTCTCCTCCGACCCGGAGTTCATCGAGCGGTTCCGCGCGGAGGCGCGCACCACCGCCATGCTCAACCATCCCGGCATCGCCGGTGTGCACGACTACGGCGAAACCGAGATGAACGGCGAGGGTCGCACCGCCTACCTGGTGATGGAGCTGGTCAACGGGGAGCCGCTCAACTCGGTGCTCAAACGCACCGGGCGGCTGTCGCTGCGGCACGCGTTGGACATGCTCGAACAGACCGGGCGCGCGCTGCAGGTCGCGCACAGCGCCGGCTTGGTGCACCGCGACGTCAAACCCGGCAACATCATGATCACGCCCACCGGCCAGGTGAAGATCACCGACTTCGGGATCGCCAAGGCGGTGGACGCCGCCCCGGTCACCCAGACCGGGATGGTGATGGGCACCGCCCAATACATCGCCCCCGAGCAGGCGCTCGGGCACGACGCCACCCCGGCCAGCGACGTCTACTCGCTGGGTGTGGTGGGCTACGAGGCGGTGTCGGGCCGCCGACCGTTCACCGGCGACGGGGCGCTGACGGTGGCGATGAAGCACATCAAGGAGCCGCCGCCTCCGCTGCCCGCGGACCTGCCGCCCAATGTCCGGGAGCTGATCGAGATCACCCTGGTCAAGAACCCCGGGATGCGTTACAAGAGCGGCGGACCGTTCGCCGATGCGGTGGCCGCGGTCCGCGCCGGCCGCCGACCCCCGCGACCCAATCAGTCCGGTACCGGGGGTCGGGCGACGCCGTCGGCGATTCCGTCC
>PPEA01000399.1 GCA_002967005.1 Mycobacterium talmoniae | reverse complement strand
GTGGATCGCGCCACGGCACCTCGCCGGACAGCACGAAGTCGACCTTGGCGACTCCGGCGCCGAAGCGGTAGCGGCGCAATGTCTTTGCGTAGGCGGGTCCGGATCCAGCGCGGTAGATGTCCAGCAGGCGCGGTGGGCGCGGTGTCGAAGATCGCCACCCCGTCCGGCGGCGTCGTCACCGCGGCGTCCGCGGTCACCTCGGCCGCCGTGGGCGCGCAGATCGGCGATCAGCGCGTGGGTGATCGCCTGGCTGCCGCCCACCGGGATCGGCCAGCCCACCGCGTGCCCGAGGGTGGCCAGCATCATCCCCGCCCCGGCCGAGGTGATCGACGGCATCCGCGAAATCGTGTGGGCGGCAACACCGGTGTACAGGGCGCGGGCGTCATCCCCGGCCAGCGACAGATTCCACGCCGGGCTGCCCTGCCCGGCCATCCGTACCCCCAGCCGGGCTACGGTGGCCAGCCCGGACGGGATCGACCGCTTGTCGCCGAGCAGAAACCCGACCACCGCGTCGCAGCCGTCAACCAGCGGACCCAGCAGCCGCCGCCACGAGGCGCCGTGCTGCAACTCCGCGCAGGTGCGCTCCAGGTCCCGGTAGGCGATCGCCGCCGGGCGCTCATCCAGCGGGTTGGCGTAGGAGACCTCCGGCACCGCCAATCGCACGCCGCGCGCGCCCAGGTCGAACTCGGCGAAGAACGGCGACGCCAGCCCCAGCGGGTGCACCGCCGAGCAGGATGTCGTGCGCGAGTCGGGAAACTCCGGGTCGGCGGCGGTGCCGGCGCCGCCGCGGAACGTCGGCTGGGCCTCGAGGACCTGCACGGACAGGCCGGCACGCGCGCAGATGACGGCCGCGGCCAGCCCGTTGGGTCCACTACCGACGACGGTGACGTCCATCCCGTGATGGTAAGGGCGGCCGCTCGGCGCGCAGCCCGAGCACCGGCTGACGGACCCGACCGCCGGAGAATTCAGGACACCATGGCTGGTGCCCCCGTTCGTCAGCCCACACCAGCTGCAGCGCCCGCAGGTCGGGGCCGTAGAACGCCACCGCCACATTCATATGCGCATCGGGATGCTCCACTTGGACGACCTCCAGCGGTGGCCCATCCGGTGTCGCGATCAGCTCGCCGGGTATCGGTTTTCCGCCCTCCATCAGGTAGGCGGCGAGGTTGTTGAGCAGCAGCGCCGTCGGCTGCGGCGCCAGGCCGGTCACCAGCAGTTCGGGTAAGCCGTGCTCATGCAGGCCGACCGTGTAGGCGTAGGGCGTGCGCTCGTCCTCCACGTATTGCACCGCCCAACCGCGTTTGTCCACCGTCTCGCGAATGGCGTCCAGCCATTCCTCGACGGTGCTATCCGGGTGATCACATTTCCAGCACATGGGTGCTTCTCCTCCCGTCGTCGTACTTACCGACAGGGTCCACCTGGGCACCGACAAGACACGGGTTCCCGCAAGGATGAGGCATGCCGGGCTACGGTTCGGCAGTGCGCCGGGAGCGCAGCAGCGGAAGGAAAATCGTGTCGACGATCTCCTCGATGGCCTCATCGGCCAGCGGCCGCAGCGTCATCAGGATTTCGTAGCGGAACAGGTCCACGGGCAGGCGAGCGATGCGTTCCGGGACCTGTTCCGGTTGGATTTCACCGCGGTCGATGGCCCGCTGGATTACCTCGTCGAGTGCCGGGTTACGGCCACCGTGCACAAACGCGCTGAGATCGGACAGGCTGGCGCCGGTCTGACGGTAGAAGCCGCCCAGCTGGGTGAACAACTGTGTCGCCAAACCGACCCGGACTTTGTTGGCTTGCTGCAGCAGCGCGATCACGTCGCCCCGCAGGCTGCCCGTGTCGGGGGCGGTCACCACGTCCTTGCCCACCTCATGCTGCAGCGCGGCCAACACCAGTTCCTGCTTGCCCGGCCAGCGCCGGTAGAGCACCGCGCGACTGGTGCCCGCCCGCGCGGCCACGGCGTCGATCGTGAAGTCGTCGTAGCCGCGTTCGGTCAACTCCGCCCACGCGGCATCCAGCAGGGCTTCCTCCAGCGCGCGGCCGCGGCGCCGCTGCGACACCCCGGCTGAACTAAGAGACATTGCGTTTCCTAACGCCACGGTCTAGATTTTGGGTACACCATGTATCTTACCGTCAGAAGGGGCGAATCCGATGCGCATTCTCATCTCCGGTGCCGGTATCGCAGGCCTGAGCACCGCGATCAACCTCGGGGCCGCCGGCCACGACGTCACCCTGGTCGAACGCGCCAACCACCTGCGGGTCAATGGGTCTCCCATCGACATACGCGGTGACGCGATCGACATCGTCGACCAGATGGGGGTGCTCGGACAGATCCGTGCACGGCAGATCGATATGACCGAACGCGTCCAGTTCGTCGACCGGCACGGCGCCGTCGTGGCCGAACCGCCTCTCGACCAGATCAACGACTCCGCGGACGATCTGGAGATCCCCCGCGAAGACCTCACCACCATCCTCTACAACCACCTCGGGCCCTCGGCCGAGCTGCGGTTCGGCGAATCCATCGCCGAACTGGGTGACGACGACCGCGGCGTCGACGTTGTCTTCGCCTCCGGCGAGCGGGACCGCTATGACCTGGTGGTCGGAGCCGACGGCATGCACTCGGCCGTTCGCCGGCTGGTGTTCGGTCCCGAGCGGGGATTTCTGCATTACCTGGGCTTCTATGTCGCCCTGGCCGAGCTGCCCGACTACACGCCGACCGGACGCGCCAACCCGATGTACAACTATCCGGGTCACCTGACCGGTATCGCCGCCTACAACGACAAAGCCTTGGCGGTCTTCACATTTCGGTCGCCGTGGATTGACTACGACTATCACGACCTGGCGGTCCAAAAGCAGATCCTGGCCGATGCTTTCGCCGGCCACAGCGAGTGGCGAATCCCTGAACTGATAGCGGCCGCGGTCGCAGACCCGGAACTGTACTTCGACTCGGTCAGCCAGATTCGGATGCCGGTCTGGCACCGCGGCCGCGTCGTGCTCGTCGGCGATGCCGCCCATTGCACCTCCAACCTGACCGGCCGCGGGACCAGCCTGGCCTTGACCGGCGCCTGGTCTCTGGCCCAGGCCCTGCGCGACCACCCCGGCGACCTCGCCCGGGCCTGGGCGCAATACGACCGTGACCGGCGACCACATGCGACCCGAGTCCAGGCGATGGCGGCGCCGGGAGGTGACCGCCTGGTCCCGGCCACCCAAGAGCAGATCGATGCGCGCAACCGAGAGTTCCAGGCCGGCATCGGCGCTCACACCGGCAACCGGTGACCGCTCGGCGACCCGCCGCGCCCGGCTGGGCCGCGCTCAATGCGGCCCACTACGCTGTCCGGGTGAGCCTGCCCGTTGTGTTGATCGCTGACAAACTCGCCGAATCCACCGTCGCCGCGACTCGGCGACCAGGTCGAAGTCCGCTGGGTCGACGGCCCGGACCGGGCGAAGCTGCTGGCCGCGGTGCCCCAGGCCGACGCGCTGCTGGTCCGCTCGGCCACCACCGTCGACGCCGAAGTGCTGGCGGCGGCCGCCAAGCTGAAGATCGTGGCCCGCGCCGGCGTCGGGTTGGACAACGTCGACGTCGACGCCGCCACCGCCCGCGGGGTGCTGGTGGTCAACGCCCCCACGTCGAACATCCACAGCGCCGCCGAGCATGCGCTGGCGCTGCTGCTGGCCGCCGCCCGCCAGATCGCCCCGGCCGACGCGTCGCTGCGCGAGCACGAATGGAAGCGGTCGTCGTTTAGCGGCACCGAGATCTTCGACAAGACCGTCGGGGTGGTCGGGCTGGGCCGCATCGGGCAGCTGGTCGCGCAGCGGCTCGCGGCGTTCGGCGCCCGCATCGTCGCCTACGACCCCTACGTGTCGGCGGCGCGCGCCGCCCAGCTCGGCATCGAGCTGCTGTCCCTCGACGAGCTGCTGGGCCGGGCCGACTTCATCTCGGTGCACCTGCCCAAGACCCCGGAGACCGCCGGCCTGATCGGCAAGGACGCGCTGGCCAAAACCAAGCCGGGTGTGATCATCGTCAACGCCGCCCGCGGCGGGCTGATCGACGAGGCGGCGCTGGCCGAGGCGATCACCAGCGGGCACGTCCGGGCCGCCGGCCTGGATGTGTTCGCCACCGAGCCGTGCACCGACTCCCCGCTGTTCGACCTGCCGCAAGTGGTGGTCACCCCGCACCTGGGCGCGTCGACCGCCGAAGCCCAGGACCGGGCCGCACCGACGTGGCCAAGAGCGTGAAGCTGGCGCTGGCCGGCGAATTCGTGCCCGACGCGGTCAACGTCGGCGCCGGGGTGGTCAGCGAAGAGGTCGCCCCATGGCTGGATCTGGTCCGCAAGCTCGGCGTGCTGGTGGGGGCGCTGTCCGACGCGCTGCCGGTGTCGCTATCGGTACAGGTCCGCGGGGAACTGGCCGCCGAGGACGTCCAGGTGCTGCGGCTGTCCGCGCTGCGCGGCCTGTTCTCGGCGGTGATCGAGGACCCGGTCACCTTCGTCAACGCCCCGGCGATCGCCGAGGAGCGCGGGGTGGCGGCCGACATCGGCACCGCCACCGAAAGCCCCAACCACCGCAGCGTCGTCGAAGTCAAGGCGGTCGCCGCCGACGGCTCGGCCGTGACCGTCGCCGGCACGCTGTCCGGGCCGTTGCAGGTGGAAAAGGTCGTCGAGATCAACGGCCGCCACTTCGACCTGCGCGCCCAAGGCGTGAACCTGGTGATCAACTACGCCGACCAGCCCGGTGCGCTGGGCAAGATCGGCACCCTGCTCGGCGGCGCGAACATCAACATCCACGCCGCGCAGCTGTCCGAGGACGCCGAGGGTCCGGCCGCGACGATCCTGCTGCGGCTGGACCGCGATGTGCCCGACGACGTGCGGGCGGCGATCAGCGCGGCGGTGGGCGCCAACAAGCTTGAGGTGGTGGACCTCTCGTGAAACGCGTCCGCGACGATGCAGAGCGCAGCGATGAGAAGGAGCGGCGCTCGTGAAGTTAGCGGTCATCCCCGGCGACGGCATCGGCCCGGAGGTCATCGCCGAGGCCGTCAAGGTGCTCGACGCCGTGCTGCCCGGTGTCGAGAAGACCAGCTACGACCTGGGGGCGCGGCGCTATCACGCCACCGGCGAGGTGTTGCCCGACTCGGTGCTCGAGGAACTGCGCGCCCACGACGCGATCCTGCTCGGCGCGATCGGCGACCCGTCGGTGCCGTCCGGGGTGCTGGAGCGCGGGCTGCTGCTCAACGCGCGATTCGCACTGGATCATCACGTCAACCTGCGTCCGGCCCGGCTATATCCCGGTGTGACCAGCCCGCTGGCCGGTAATCCCAATATCGACTTCGTGGTGGTCCGCGAAGGCACCGAGGGGCCCTACGCCGGCACCGGGGGCAGCATCCGGGTCGGCACCCCGCACGAGATCGCCACCGAGGTCAGCGTCAACACGGCCTACGGGGTGCGCCGCGTGGTGCACGACGCGTTCAAGCGGGCGCAGCGGCGACGCAAACACCTCACCCTGGCGCACAAAACCAACGTGCTCAGCTTCGCCGGGCAGCTGTGGTGGCGCACCGTGCAGGAGATCGGCGAGGAATACCCCGACGTCGAGATCGCCTACTGCCACGTCGACGCCGCGACCATCTACCTGGTCACCGACCCCGGGCGGTTCGACGTGATCGTCACCGACAACCTGTTCGGCGACATCCTCACCGACCTGGCCGCGGCGGTGTGCGGCGGCATCGGCTTGGCGGCCAGCGGCAACATCGACGCCACCTTGGCCAACCCGTCGATGTTCGAGCCGGTGCACGGCAGCGCCCCCGATATTGCCGGGCAAGGCATCGCCGACCCGACGGCCGCGATCATGTCGGTGGCCATGCTGCTGACCCATGTCGGGGAGAGCGCCGCGGCCGCCCGCGTCGACCAGGCCGTCGCCGAGCACCTGGCCACCCGCGGTGATGCCAAGCTGTCCACCAGCGCGACCGGCGAGCGGATCCTGAGCCTGCTGTAAACGCACCCCGGCGTTGACTCTGCGTGTATGGCGCGGTCTTTCTCGAACTTTTGCGCCCTACACGCAGAATCAATGCAGGGCCGGCCCCTACACCGGGTCGAAGGTGCGGCTGGCGATGAAGGTCGGCCGCGGTGCCTTCGCCCCGAACGGCTCGACCAAGGTGTTCTCCACGCTGTTGTAGACGATGAACACATTCGACCGCGGGTAGGGCGTGATATTGCTGCTGGACCCGTGCATGCAGTTGCTGTCGAAGAACACCGCCGACCCGGCCGGTCCGGTGATCTGACGGATCCCCCGCTCGTTGGCCAGCCAGGTCAGGCTGGTCTCGTCGGGGGTGCCGATCTCCTGGCGGCGCAGTGACGAGCGGTAGTGCTCCGGCGGTGTCTCGCCCGGGCAGGACACGAACCATTTATGCGAGCCCGGCATGATCATCAGCGACCCGTTGTAGTCCCGGTTCTCGGTCAGCGCCACCGACACGCTGATCGCGCGGGGGGAAGGCATCCCGTCCTCGGCGTGCCAGGTCTCGAAATCGGAGTGCCAGTAGAACTCCTGACCGTTGAACCCGGGTTTGAAATTGACCCGGCTCTGGTGCACGTAGACGTCTGAGCCGAGCAGCTGGCGGACCGGGCCCACCAGCCGCGGATCGGCGACCAGCGCGCCGAACGCCGGGCTCACCTTGTGCACCTCGAAGATCGACCGGATCTCGCGGCTGTCGGGTTCCAGCACCGAACGCTCGTCTTGCGCCAACGCCGGATCGGTGCGCAGATTGTCCAATTCGGCCCGCAGATCGGCGACGATGTCGGGGTCCACCAGGGCGTCGACGGTCACGAAGCCGTCGGCGTCGAAACGATCGACCAGGCGCGTTTCGAGCGGGCCACTGACCCGATCGGGATCGCACCACACCGCGGGGTCGTGGCGTGGTGCAATCCCGATCTTGACGTTGCTGCGGGTCGGGTACCGGTCGTAGCGGTTGGTCGTGGCGGCGGTCACGAGGCCGCCTCGGCCTCCGCGCTGTCTTCGATGATCAGCGGGTAGGCTCCGGTCTCGTCGTGCACCTCGCGGCCGGTGACCGGCGGGTCGAAGACGCACACCATGCGCAGGTCCTCGCGGGCGATGATCCGGTGGTGTTCGTGGCCGTCGAGCAGGTAGAGGGTGCCGTCGCGCAGCGGGTGGACCTCACCGGTCTCGTCGTTGACCAGGTCGCCCTCCCCGCCGACACAGTAGACCGCCTCGACGTGGTTGGCGTACCACATGGCGGTCTCGGTGCCGGCGTACAGGATGGTCTCGTGCATGGAGAACCGCTGGCCGTCACGGGCCAGCAGCAACCGCTGGCTGTTCCAGGTTTCGGCCTGGACATCGCGGTCGGTGCCCTTGATTTCGGCGAGGGTGCGGACGATCACTAGCTGCTCCTTCCGGCGGCACCGGCCAGTTCCCGGCCGGCGACAGCCTCGATTGATTCGGCGGTAATGGTCAGGCCCCGGGCTAGATCCTCCTCCTCGATCACCAGCGGCGGCATCAACTTGACGACCTCGCTTTCGGGTCCGGACGTCTCGAGCAACAGCCCGCGGCTGAACGCTTCCTTGCAGACCGCATCGGCGAGTTCGGGACGGTCGAAGGCCACGCCGCGGATCAGGCCGCGGCCGCGCGTCTCGACGCCGTCGAGCGGGTCCACCACCTCACGCAGCGCGCGTTCGACCAGCTCGCCCTTGCGCATCACCTGCTTCTCCAGCGAGTTGTCGGTCCAAAAGTTCAGCGCCGCCTTGCCCGTGACGAACGACGGGTTCTGACCGCGGAACGTGCCGTTGTGCTCGCCCGGCTCCCAGACATCGTGTTCGGACTTGAACAACGTGAGGGCCAGCGGCAGCCCGTAGCCGCTGATCGACTTGGACATGCAGACGATGTCGGGCACGATGCCGGCCGCCTCGAAGCTGAAGAACGGCCCGGTGCGCCCGCAGCCCATCTGCACGTCGTCGACGATCAGCAACAGCTCGTGGCGGCGGCACAGCTCGGCCAGACCCTTCAGCCACTCCAGCCGGGCCACGTTGACGCCGCCCTCACCCTGCACGGTTTCGACGATCACCGCGGCCGGGTCGTTGAGCCCGCTGCCGCTGTCCTCCAGCAGCCGCTCGAACCAGATGAAGTCGGGCACGGCGCCGTCGAGGTAGTTGTCGTAGGGCATCGGGGTGGCGTGCACCAGCGGGATGCCGGCGCCGCCGCGTTTCATCGAGTTGCCGGTGACCGACAGCGAGCCCAGCGTCATGCCGTGGAAGGCGTTGGTGAAGCTGATCACGCTTTCCCGGCCGGTGATCTTGCGCGCCAGCTTCAGCGCGGATTCCACCGAGTTGGTGCCGGTGGGGCCGGGAAACTGGACCTTGTAGTCAAGCCCGCGAGGTTTGAGGATCACCTCTTCGAACCGCTCCAGAAACTCGGCCTTGGCGACGGTGTTCATGTCCAGGCTGTGCACCACCCGGTCGGCGGTCAGGTACTCGAGCAGGGGCGCCTTGAGGTCGGGGTGGTTGTGGCCGTAGTTCAGCGCACCGGCACCGGCGAAGAAATCCAGGTACTGCCGACCGTCGGTGTCCCAGATGTGGGCGCCGGCGGCCCGGTCGAACACCACCGGCCACGATCGGCAATAACTGCGTACCTCGGATTCGAGGGTTTCGAAAATGGTCATGCTTCCTCCGTCCGTGTGCACAACGGAACGAAACGGCAGGTCGCGAACAAAGCTGGACAATGCGGCCCGGGGCTGGGCGTTCAACGGCGGCGGCTGCAATGCACGCCAGCTCCGATCCCGCTGCATGCGGCCAACTCAGACGTTTGTCGCATGCAGTTGTCGATCGATGTCGCTCGACCTACCACCCCGCTCGGGAGGCCCCAACTCGGTCTGCCGGGGCTCACGTTTGCGCGGACGCGACCTTACCGAGGATCGGTGGCCGATCTCAACCTCCGCGCTCGGAGTGGCGAGATCAGACGCGACCCAGACCACACCCGCTCAACCCCGCGGGGGTACCCGCAGCGGGCCGATCCGAAACAGCTCCTCGGCCAGGTGAGCGTCGGGAAACAGCGCGGCGCCGAACAGCTCGGAGCGCTCCACGGCGGCCTCCCACCGGCGCGCGAACGCCAGGAACAGCCGCTGGCTGGCCTCGTTATCGGGTGTGATCGAGGTCTCCAAATGGGTGACCCCGTCGCGCAGCGCGCGGGTGAACAACTGGTCGAGCATCCGGCTGGCGAGCCCGACCCCGCGGTGGGCGTCGTCGACCGCCACCTGCCACACCAGCAGCGTCGCGGTTTGCTCGGGGCGACGATAGCCGGTGATGTAGCCGGCCGGGCGGCCGTCGACCTCGGCGATCACCGAGCTGGCGGCGAAGTCCCGGCACCAGATCAGGTAGGCATACGGCGAGTTGACGTCCAAGGTGGCGCTGTCCTTGGCCAGCTGCCACAGTGCGGGCCCGTCGGCCACGGTCGGGATGCGGAACTCGATAGCGGTCATTGCGACGACGGTAGTGCCGGTCTTCGCGGGCGCATCCGGCGACCGGTGCCGCTGCTGGCTACACCGGCGGATCCACCGTCGGCGGTTTCGGTGGCACCCGCAGGGTGCGCAACGCTTCCAGCGCGGGACGGCCCGGCGGTTCGGCGGATACCGGTACCACCGGCAGGGCGACCAACGGGAACAGTCCGCACAGCGCAAACGCGAGGGGATAGCCGACGGTCCCGATCAGCGCCCCGAACAGCGGGGGAGCCACGCCGGCGGTCAGACGCTGGGTGGTGTTCTGGATGCCCAGCGCACGCCCACTCCAGTACGGCCCGGCCCGCTCGGCCACCGAGGTGGAGGCCAACCCGTTGTCGAGCACGGTGATCACCGCCGCGACGACCATTGCCGCCTCGGCCAGCTGCGAATGCAGGTGATCGGCCAACCCCGTCGCCAGCATCGCCGCGGCGCCGGCGGCGGCCAGCGTGCGGATCGGCCGCAGCCGGGTGGCGACCCGGTCCGACCAGCGGCCCACCATCACCCGGGCCAGCGCGCCGAGCAGCTGCGCGATGGTCACCAGCCCGCCGGCCGACCCGGTGGCCCAGTGGTGGCCGCCGATCAGCCAGACCAGCATGAACGTGGCGATCACACACTGCGGCACCATCAGCAGCGCCGAGGACAGGTGAATCCGCCACAGCACCGTGGACCCCTGGTACGGGCTGACCAGCTCATGGGCGGGGGCGGTGTCCCGGGGCGCCCGCGGCGGATCCAACACCCCGATGGCGCACGCCACCGCCGCCACCGCGCACACCGTCGCCGGAAACATCAGCGCCCGCGACAACCCATGCTCGGCGAGTTCGGGAATCACCGCGGCGCCCAACGCGATTCCCAACGGCTGCGCGGTCTGGCGGATGCCCATCACCAGTCCGCGCTGATGCGGCGGGAACCAGCCGGTCACCAGCCGGCCGCTGGCGGTGTTGGCGCTGGCGGCGGCCATCCCGCCCAGGAACAGGAAGGCGCCCACCGCGACCAACGACTGCATCGAGGCCGCGGCGTAGGTTGCCACCGCGGTCAGCGCCGAGCCGGCCGCCAGCACGATCCGCTCACCGATGCGGTCCAGCAGCGCACCCCAGGCGAACAGGGTCAGCACCATCCCGAAGCTGGGCATCGACGCGAGCAGACCGGCCACGGCCAGGTTGGTGTCGCGTTTGGATTCCAGCATCGGGATGACAAAGGCGACACCGTTGATGAACACAAAGGAACACAGCGTCGCCAACAGCGCGATGACCACGATCGACCAGCGCGCCGCGGTGCTGATCGAGTCCGCAGACGCTCGAGTCACCCGCTTATCGTTTCACATGCGTTTCATAGAACGCGGGAAATCCGGAGGTGCTGGTCACCGCGCGCTCGGTCGCCGGACACCCAGTACCCTCAGACGAATGCGCCTTGGCCGAATCGCCAGCCCGGACGGTGTCGCTTTCGTCAGCATTGACGGCGAGTCCGGCGACATGACTGCCCGTGAGATCGCCGAACACCCCTTTGGCACACCCACCTTCACCGGTCGGTCGTGGCCGCTGGCCGATGTGCGGCTGTTGGCCCCGATCCTGGCCAGCAAGGTGATCTGCATCGGCAAGAACTACGCCGCCCACATCGCCGAGATGGGGGGTGCGGCTCCGGCCGATCCGGTGATCTTCCTCAAACCCAACACCGCCATCATCGGGCCCCACGTCCCGATTCAGCTGCCGGCCAACGCTTCGCCGGTGCATTACGAGGGCGAACTGGCCGTGGTGATCGGCCGGCCGTGCAAGGACGTGCCGGCCGCCCGGGCGGCCGAGAACATCCTGGGCTACACCATCGGCAACGACGTGTCGGCCCGCGATCAGCAGCAAGCCGACGGCCAGTGGGCCCGGGCCAAGGGGCATGACACGTTCTGCCCGGTGGGCCCGTGGATCGTCACCGACGTCGACCCGGCCGACCTGCAGGTGCGCACCGAGGTCAACGGCCAGGTCAAACAGGACAGCCGTACCTCGCTGATGATCCACGATGTCGGTGCCATCGTGGAGTGGATTTCGGCGGTGATGACGCTGCTGCCCGGTGATCTGATCCTCACCGGCACCCCCGACGGCGTGGGCCCCCTCGAGGACGGCGACACCGTCGCGATCACCATCGAAGGCATCGGTACGCTGTCCAATCCCGTTGTCCGCAAAGGAAAGTCGTGAGCACCAACGTTCGGGTTCGGTTCTGTCCGTCGCCCACCGGCACCCCGCACGTCGGGCTGATCCGCACCGCGCTGTTCAACTGGGCCTACGCCCGGCACACCGGCGGCACCCTGGTCTTCCGTGTCGAGGACACCGACGCCGAACGCGACAGCGAGGAAAGCTATCTGGCGCTGCTGGAGGCGCTGCGCTGGCTGCACCTGAACTGGGATGAGGGCCCCGAGGTGGGCGGACCCTACGGTCCCTACCGGCAGTCGCAGCGCAAAGACCTGCACCGGGACGTGGTGGCCCGGCTGCTGGCGGCGGGAGAGGCCTACGAGGCCTTCTCGACACCGGAGGAGGTCGAGGCCCGCCACGTGGCGGCCGGCCGCAACCCGAAACTGGGCTACGACAACTTCGACCGCGAGCTGACCGAGCAGCAGCGCGCGGCGTTCGCCGCCCAGGGCCGTAAACCGGTGGTCCGGTTGCGGATGCCCGATGCGGACGTGTCCTGGAACGACCTGGTGCGCGGGCCGACCACCTTCCCGGCCGGCACCGTGCCGGACTTCGCGTTGACCCGAGCCAACGGGGATCCGTTGTACACCTTGGTCAATCCGGTCGACGACGCGCTGATGAAGATCACCCATGTGCTGCGCGGTGAGGACCTGCTGCCGTCCACCCCGCGTCAGATCGCGCTGTATCAGGCGCTGATCCGCATCGGGGTGGCCGACCGGATTCCTGAATTCGCGCACCTGCCCAGCGTTTTGGGCGAGGGCAACAAGAAGCTGTCCAAACGCGATCCGCAGTCGAACCTGTTCGCCCACCGCGACCGCGGCTTCATTCCCGAGGGATTGCTGAATTATCTGGCATTGCTGGGCTGGTCGATCGCCGACGACCGCGACGTGTTCAGCATGTCGGAGATGGTGGCCGCATTCGACGTGGCCAACGTCAACTCCAACCCGGCCCGGTTCGACCAGAAGAAGGCCGACGCGATCAACGCCGAGCACATCCGGCTGCTCGATCCGGCCGATTTCACCGCCCGGCTGCACGCGTTCTTTGCGGGCCACGGGCACAGCACCGGGTTGGACGACGCGGGGTTCGCGGTGGCCGCCGCGCTGGTGCAGACCCGCATCGTGGTGCTCGGGGACGCCTGGGAGCTGCTGAAGTTCTTCAACGACGACGAGTACGCGCTGGATCCGCGCGCGGTGGCCAAGGAGCTGGGGCCCGACGCGGCCGCGGTCCTGGACGCGGCCATCGCGGCGCTGGGCGAGGTGGCCGAGCTGGACCACGGCGGGTATCGAGGCCGCGCTCAAGGACGCCCTGCTGGTACGGCTGGCAGCTCAAACCCCGCAAGGCGTTCGGCCCGATCCGGGTGGCCGCCACCGGCGCTTGGTCAGCCCGCCGCTGTTCGAGTCGCTGGAGCTGCTCGGCCGGGACCGCAGCCTGGCTCGGCTGCGCGATGCGCGGGCGCGGATCGAGCCGTGAGGGGTTCGGTCGAAATCTTTGGTAGTCTGCACGTCGGCCGACAACGGCTGGCCGCAGCGGCGACGCGGTGTTCCGCCCCGCTCCTCCCGGAGCTGGTCAGAGCACCTCGTAAGCGCTCTGACCAGCGGTTTTAGCCAGCCAATGGGGTATGGTGTAATTGGCAACACAGCTGATTCTGGTTCAGCCATTCTAGGTTCGAGTCCTGGTACCCCAGCAAAAACTGTCCACCCCAAGCGATTAGGTGGGCATCGGCAGTTGAGCTATGCTGACTGCTCGGATCAGTTCTGGCCCCGTCGTCTAGCGGCCTAGGACGCCGCCCTCTCACGGCGGTAGCGTGGGTTCGAATCCCATCGGGGCTACTCATCCGGCTCGCCACTCGTGGCGAGCAGACGCAAAAGCCCCAGTTTCGTGCCGAAACGGGGGCTTTTGCGTCTGCTCGCGGGGGTAGCGCT
>PPEA01000398.1 GCA_002967005.1 Mycobacterium talmoniae | reverse complement strand
CGCGCCGTCGCACCTCGGTCAGCGCCCGGCTGGTGAACTTCGCGGTCGACAGCACGGCCTGCTGGGTGACGGCGTCGCTGTAGGCCAGCAGCACCTTGGCCCCCGACCCGGCCGTCATCGGCAGCCGCGCTCCGACCGGCACGGTATCGCGCAGCCCCGCAGGTGGTTCCAGCGCGGCGATACAGATCCGCGCGGTGCCCTCCCGGCGATACAGTTGCACGCTTTCGCCGGTGATCTCGCGCAGCCGGGGCAACACCACCGCCCCGGCGGCCAGCAGCGGATCGTTGGCGTGCACCGCCAGTTCGGTGATCGCGGGCCCCACCAGCCAGCGGCCGTCGCCGTCGCGGGCCAGCAGTCGATGCACCTCGAGGCCGGCCGCCAGCCGGTGGGCGGTGGCCCGGGGGAGGCCGGTGCGCTCACACAGTTCGGCCAGCCCGCACGGCGATTCGGCGATCGCGTACAGCACGCCCACCGCTTTGTCGAGGACGCCAATGCCGCTATGCTGTTCCATATACAGATACTAGCGTCTCAGATTATGAGACGGCAAAGATTGTGAGATGGGCATGAACCAGAAGCCACGGACCCTGGCGGAGAAGGTTTGGGACGATCACGTGGTGGCGTCCGGGGGCGGCGCCGAACCCGACCTCATCTACATCGACCTGCATCTGGTGCACGAGGTGACCAGTCCGCAGGCCTTCGACGGACTGCGGCTGGCCGGCCGCCCGGTGCATCGGCCCGATCTGACGATCGCCACCGAGGACCACAACGTGCCGACCATCGACATCGACAAGCCGATCGCCGACCCGGTGTCGCGCACCCAAGTCGAGACGCTGCGGCGCAACTGCGCCGAATTCGGTATCCGGCTGCACCCGATGGGCGACATCGATCAGGGCATCGTGCACATCATCGGCCCGCAACTGGGTTTGACCCAGCCCGGAATGACGATCGTCTGTGGCGATAGCCACACCTCCACCCACGGCGCGTTCGGCGCGATCGCGATGGGCATCGGCACCTCGGAGGTTGAGCATGTGCTGGCCACCCAGACGCTGTCGCTGCGGCCGTTTAAAACCATGGCGGTCAATGTCGACGGGCAGCTGCCGCCGGGCGTCACGGCCAAGGACATCATCTTGGCGGTGATCGCCAAGATCGGCACCGGTGGCGGTCAGGGCTATGTCATCGAATACCGGGGCAGCGCCATCGAATCGTTGTCGATGGAAGCCCGGATGACGATCTGCAATATGAGCATCGAGGCCGGGGCCCGCGCCGGCATGGTAGCCCCGGATGCGACCACCTACGCATTCCTCAAGGGCCGCCCGCACGCCCCGACCGGAGCGCAGTGGGATGAGGCGGTCGCCTATTGGGACCGGCTCCGCACCGATGACGGGGCCGAATTCGACGCCGAGGTCTATCTCGACGCGGCCGAATTGAGTCCGTTCGTCACCTGGGGCACCAACCCCGGGCAGGGCGTGCCGCTGGCCGCGGCCGTGCCCGATCCGGAGCTGATGACCGACGAGGCGCAGCGCCAGGCCGCGGAGAAGGCGTTGGCGTATATGGACCTTGCGCCCGGCATCCCGATGCGCGATATCGCGGTGGACGCGGTGTTCGTCGGGTCCTGCACCAACGGCCGGATCGAGGACCTGCGGGTGGTGGCCGAGGTGCTGCGCGGCCGCAAGGTCGCCGACGGGGTGCGGATGCTGATCGTGCCGGGCTCGATGCGGGTCCGTGCCCAGGCCGAAGCCGAAGGCCTCGGCGAGGTTTTCACCGCCGCGGGCGCCGAATGGCGCCAGGCCGGCTGCTCGATGTGCCTGGGCATGAATCCCGATCAGCTGTCGCCGGGGGAGCGGTGCGCCTCGACGTCCAACCGCAATTTCGAAGGACGACAAGGCAAAGGTGGCCGCACCCACCTGGTGTCTCCGGCCGTCGCGGCGGCCACCGCGGTACGCGGCACCCTGTCCGCCCCGGCCGACTTGAACTGACATAACAGGAGAGGCAGAAATGGAAGCTTTTCGCACCCACACCGGCATCGGCGTTCCGCTGCGCCGGTCCAATGTCGACACCGATCAGATCATTCCGGCCTCCTATTTGAAGCGGGTCACCCGAACGGGATTCGAGGACGGATTGTTCGCCGCATGGCGGTCCGACCCGTCCTTCGTGCTCAATCTCAGCCCCTTTGACCGGGGTTCGGTATTGGTCGCCGGCCCCGATTTCGGCACCGGATCCTCCCGCGAGCACGCCGTCTGGGCGCTGATGGACTACGGCTTCCGGGTCGTGATCTCATCCCGGTTCGCCGACATCTTCCGCGGAAACGCGGGCAAGGCGGGCCTGCTGGCGGCCGAAGTTGCCCAAGATGGGGTGGAACTTCTTTGGAAGCTGATCGAGGGTAGCCCGGGACTGGAAATCACTGTCAATCTTCAAGATCGAAATATCACCGCCGGAACGGTGGTGCTGCCATTCAAGATTGACGACTACACCGCTTGGCGGCTGACCGAGGGACTCGACGATATAGGCCTTACGCTGCGGAAACTCGATCAGATCGAGTCCTTTGAGGCCAGCCGGCCGAGCTGGAAACCGCGGACATTACCGGCGTCCTGACGGGGCTGTCGGGGCCGAATTACCGCCCCCCGCGGGGGTGTTCTCGCTAGCCTGACCACCGGCCAAGGGCGGCAATCGGATTGCCGAAAAGGCTAATAATCCCTCCTGAAATTGCGCGTGGCTCTTGGAAATCAGGCACCCTAGGGTTTACCGTGTGCACTAGTCGGTCCAAAGAGGGCCACTGGTTTCGGAGGGAATGCATGAACAAAGCAGAGCTCATCGACGTACTCACAGAGAAGTTGGGCTCAGACCGTCGGTCGGCGACAGCCGCCGTCGAGAACGTCGTCGACACCATTGTGCGCGCCGTGCACAAGGGCGAAAGCGTCACTATTACCGGCTTCGGTGTGTTCGAGCAGCGCCGCCGCGCGGCGCGTGTTGCGCGTAACCCCCGCACCGGTGAGACGGTGAAGGTGAAGCCGACATCTGTCCCAGCGTTCCGTCCGGGTGCGCAGTTCAAAGCGGTTGTCTCTGGCGCGCAGCGCCTCCCGGCGGAAGGTCCCGCAGTCAAGCGCGGCGTCGTCGCCGGCGGGGCTAAGAAGGCCGCCAAGAAGGCTCCGGCCAAGAAGGCGACCAAGGCTGCGGCGAAGAAGACCGCGGCGAAGAAGGCTCCGGCCAAGAAGGCTGCGGTGAAGAAGGCCCCGGCGAAAAAGGCCGCAGTGAAGAAGGCCCCGGCCCGCAAGGCGGCCACCAAGGCCGTGAAGTCGCCGGCCAAGAAGGCCACCAAGAAGGCCGTCACCAAGGCCCCGGCCCGTAAGGCCACCAAGGCTCCGGCCAAAAAGGCTGCGGTGAAGAAGGCTCCGGCCAAGAAGGCCACCGCTAGGCGGGGCCGCAAGTAGGCAAGGACGACGGCGACACCGTCACAGACACCGATACCCTCCGGGCGGCAGGTCCCCCGGGGGGTATCGGCGTCTCAGCTACCCGTCGTGGTGCTCAGCGCACTGCCGATGTGGTCGGCCGCCACCAGCCGGCCCGCCGATAGCGACAGCACCCAGGTGCTGCCCTTGCGATTACGGGACTTGTCGGGGCGTACACCGTCGCGTTCACACCACCAGGCGATCAGGTCCGGGATCACCTTGCCCTGGGTGCAGATCACCGGGGTGCGGCCCAGGTGCGCGATCTGCTGCACCCGGTGCCGGGCGTGTTTGGGGTTGTCGGCGTAGGCCTCCTCGGTCAGGGTCGGCTCGTTGCAGATGACCACCCCGAGCTCCTCGGCCAGCGGCTCCACCGTCTGATGACAGCGCACCCGGTCGGCGGCATACACATCGGTGGCACCGAACGCGAGCAGCTGCCCGACCAACGCCTCGGCCTGGGCCCGGCCCTTTTTGTCCAGCGGCCGTTTGGTGTCGTCGCCGGAGAACCGCGCCTTGCGGCCCGCCGTGCCGTGCCGGACGATCAGCACCGTCTGGGTGTCGGCGGGGTGTTTGGCGAACCGGCGCAAGATCTTTCGGTCATGGGGGTAGGCGACCTTTTTCATCGCGTCGGACACCGGCAGCCAAGCCAGCTCGTCCACCTCGCAGCCCGGGCTGAATTCGCCGTCGACGCAGTCGGCCGCCCAGTACCGCACCTTTTTGACGCCCCGGTCCAGTGGGTAGCTCACCGCACCGAGCCGCCGACCCAGTCGGGACCGGTAACCGGTCTCCTCGAGCACTTCCCGCACCGCCGTCACCGGTTCGATCTCGCCGGGATCGACCTTGCCCTTGGGCAGCGACCAGTCGTCGTAGCGGGGGCGGTGAATCACCGCCACTTCGACGGACCCCTTACGCGCCGGGCGCCACAGCACCGCACCGGCGGCGTATACGGCGTTATCCGCCGGGGAATTCGCACCCGACGAGGTCTTCTTCGGCACCATCACTCCTGTCGACACGGGCCTCGCACACGGCGGATAGGCGGTGGTGCGTCAGGGGCTGCGGTGCCGCTCCATCAGCGACACCTGATGGTCGCGCACCGTGTGACCGGCCTGCGGTGACGCCGTCCACTGCCCCTCCGGCCCCAGTTCCCAACACCGGGTGGCCGGGTCCAGCGCCGAGGTGAACATGTCGTCGAGCTGCGCGGTCAGTCGCGGGTCTTTGACCTGAACCATCACCTCGACGCGACGGTCCAGGTTGCGGTGCATCATGTCGGCGCTGCCGATCCAGAACTCGTTGATCGCGCTGAAGTGGATGACGCGCGAATGTTCGAGGAATCGGCCCAGAATCGAGCGGACGACGATGTTTTCCGAGAAGCTCGCCACGCCGGGCCGCAGGGCGCAGATGCCGCGGACCACCACCTCGACCCGTACACCGGCCCGTGACGCGCGATACAGGGCGTCGATCACCTGCTCGTCCACCAACGCGTTGAGTTTGAGCCGGATCCGGCCGTTGCCGTTATCGCGGTGTGCGGCAACCTCTTGTTCGATGCGGTCGATGATGCCGGCGCGCACGCCGTGCGGGGCGACCAACAGGTTGCGGTAGGTCTGCTGGCGCGAGTAGCCGGTGAGCGAGTTGAACAAGTCGGTCAGGTCGGCGCCGATATCGGGCGCGGCGGTGAGCAGCCCGATGTCCTCGTAGAGCCGCGCGGTCTTGCTGTTGTAGTTGCCGGTCCCGATGTGGCAGTAGCGGCGGATGGTGGACCCCTCGCGGCGCACCACCAACGCCGTCTTGCAGTGGGTCTTCAAGCCCACCAGCCCGTACACCACATGCACACCCGCCTGTTCCAGCTGCCGGGCCCACCGGATGTTGGCCTGTTCGTCGAACCGCGCCTTGATCTCCACCAGCGCCACCACCTGCTTGCCGGCTTCGGCGGCGTCGATCAGCGCGGTGACGATCGGTGAGTCACCGGAGGTGCGGTACAGCGTCTGTTTGATCGCCAACACATTGGGATCGGCGGCGGCCTGTTCGATGAACCGCTGCACGCTGGTGGAAAACGAATCGTAGGGGTGATGCACCAGCACGTCGCCCTCGCGCAGGGTGGCAAAGATGCTCTTGGGTGTTTCCCGTTCGGCGAACGCCGGATGCGTCGCCGGGACGAAGGTCCGATCTTTGAGCGCCGGACGGTCCAGCCGGTAGATCTGCCACAACGAGGACAGATCCAGCAGTCCGGGCACGTCGATGACGTCGCCGGGATGCACGTCGAGCTCGCGCAGCAGCAACTCGAGCATGTTCTCGGTCATGTCGTCGGACACTTCGAGCCGGACCGGCGAACCGAACCGCCGGCGGGCCAATTCCCGCTCCAGCGCCTGCAACAGGTCCTCGTCGCGGTCCTCTTCGACCTCGAAGTCGGCGTTGCGGGTGATCCGAAACACGTGGTGTTCGACGATTTCGAGGCCCTGGAACAGCACCGGGAGGAAGGCGGCGATCAACTCCTCCATCGGCAAAAAGCGTGCGACGGCGTTGTCGCCTTCGCGTGCGCGCAGTTCGACGAAGCGGTCGACGTTGTCGGGCACCTTCACCCGGGCGAAATGCTGTCCGCCGTCCTCGGGTCGCTTCACGGTGACCGCCAAGTTCAGGCTCAATCCGCTCACGAACGGGAACGGGTGGGCGGGATCGACCGCCAGCGGCGTCAGCACCGGGAAGACCTGGTCGTGGAAGTATTCCGAGAGTTGCTTGCGCTCGGCGTCATCCAGATCCGCCCAGGTGACGATGTGAATGCCCTCCTCGGCGAGGGCGGGCCGCACCGAATCGAGGAAGACCCGGGCGTGCCGGGTGGCGATCTGCTGGGTCTGTTCACCGATGCGGCGCAACTGCTCGCGCGGCGTCAACCCGTCGGCGGACCGGACCGACAAGCCCATCTCGTCGCGGCGTTTGAGGCCGGCGACCCGCACCATATAGAACTCGTCGAGGTTCGAGGCGAAGATCGCCAAAAACTTGGCCCGCTCCAACAACGGCAACGACGTGTCGGCGGCCAGCGCGAGCACCCGGGCGTTGAAGTCCAACCAGCTCAGCTCGCGGTTGAGGTAGCGGTCCTCGGGCAGGGTGTCGTCGGCGCTGGTGGCGGTGGCGGTGGCCGCCGGCGGTGCCGCCGGGGTCGAGTCACCCGGGTGCCACTCGGTCTCGTCGGTGCGCACCTCGACTGCTTCGGTTTCGGTCACCTAGAAATCATTACTCATCACACCGGGGCGCTGCCACCGCTGCGGCGTTAACGTGCGGTGATCGCGCGGGCGGTGGCGGGCCCGACCCCCAGGTTGCGGGCGGCCGCCAGGTCCTCCGGGGTGTCGAT
>PPEA01000397.1 GCA_002967005.1 Mycobacterium talmoniae | reverse complement strand
CCCGGTGGTCACCGTCACCGACACCCCGGTGGCGCGGGAGACCGACTACGGCCGGGTCGACGACCACTCGTCGGCGATCCGGGCCGCCGAGGACGCCCGGCACACCCACAACCGGGTGCCCGACTATCCGGTCCCCGGCGCAACCGGGTCTTCGGCGGCTGGACCGCCGGCCGCATCACCGCCTCGAGTTCGTCGGCGGACGCCACCGCGCTGCCCGACGTCGCCCCGTCGACGTCGCCGGCCGCCGCGATCGACGGTGATCCGGCCACCGCCTGGGTGTCCAACGGGCTGCAGGCCGCGGTCGGTCAATGGCTGCAAATCGATTTCGACCATCCGCTGACCAACGCGACCATCACCATCACACCCAGCGCGACCGCGGTCGGCGCCCAGGTGCGCCGCCTGGAGATCGCCACCGTCAACGGCACCACCACGCTGCGGTTCGACGAGGCCGGTCAGCCGCTGACCGCGGCGCTGCCGGTCGGCGAAACCCCGTGGGTGCGGATCACCGCGGTCGGCACCGACGACGTGTCCGACATCCTGTTCACCTCCGGCACCACCGGGCGCAGCAAAGGCGTGCTGTGCGCACACCGGCAGTCGCTGTCCGGCGCGGGCGGCGTGGGCGGCCTGCGGCAAGGTCAGCGCCGAGGACCGCTACCTGTGCATCAACCCGTTCTTCCACAACTTCGGCTATAAGGCCGGGATCCTGGCCTGCCTGCAGACCGGCGCCACCCTGATCCCGCAGCTGACCTTCGATCCGCCGCGCGCGCTGGCGGCCATCGCCGCGCACCGCATCACCGTGCTGCCCGGACCGCCCACCATCTACCAGACGCTGCTGGATCATCCGGACCGGGCCGAATACGACCTGAGTTCGCTGCGGTTCGCGGTGACCGGCGCGGCGACGGTGCCGGTGGTGTTGATCGAGCGGATGCAGACCGAACTCGACATCGACATCGTGCTGACCGCCTACGGGCTGACCGAGTCCGCCGGGTTCGCCACCATGTGCCGCGCCGACGACGACGCGGTCACGGTGGCCACCACCTGCGGGCGACCGATCGCCGACTATGAACTGCGCGTCGGTGAGCACGGCGAGGTGCTGCTGCGCGGCGCCAACATCATGCTCGGCTACCTCGACGACCCCGACGCCACCGCCGCGGCGATCGACGCCGACGGGTGGTTGCACACCGGCGATGTCGGGCAGCTCGACCACGCCGGCAACCTGCGCATCACCGACCGGCTCAAGGACATGTACATCTGCGGTGGGTTCAACGTCTACCCCGCCGAGATCGAGCAGGTGCTGGCCCGGCTGGACGGGGTGGCCGACGCGGCGGTGATCGGCGTGCCCGACGAGCGGCTCGGCGAGGTGGGCAAGGCGTTTGTGGTCCGCCGGGCCGGATCCGGGCTCGACGAGGCGGCCGTGATCGCCTACGCCCGCGAGCATTTGGCGAACTTCAAGGCACCGCGATCGGTGGCCTTTGTGGATGCTTTGCCGCGCAATCCCGGCGGCAAGGTGGTCAAACCACTATTACGAGAGTGGGCGTGATGGACCTGAATATTGACGACGAGGTTGCGGAGTTCCGGGCCGAAGTCCGCGACTTCCTGGCGGCCAACCGGGCGTCGTTCCCGACGAAGTCCTACGACACCGCCGAAGGGTTCGAACAGCACCGCCGGTGGGACAAGGTGCTTTTCGACGCCGGACTGTCGGTGATCGCCTGGCCGAAGAAATACGGCGGCCGCGACGCCACCCTGCTGGAGTGGGTGGTGTTCGAAGAGGAGTACTTCCGTGCCGGGGCGCCGGGGCGGGCCAGCGCCAACGGCACCTCGATGCTGGCGCCGACCCTGTTCGCGCACGGCACCGAGGAACAGCTCGACCGCATCCTGCCGAAGATGGCCAGCGGCGAGGAGATCTGGGCGCAGGCCTGGTCGGAGCCGGAGTCCGGCAGCGACCTGGCGTCGCTGCGGTCGACGGCCACCCAGGTCGACGGCGGCTGGAAGCTCAACGGGCAGAAGATCTGGAGTTCGCGGGCGGTGTTCGGGGAGAAGGCGTTCGGGCTGTTCCGTTCGGACCCGACCGCCGAACGGCACCGCGGCCTGACCTACTTCATGTTCGACCTGAAAGCCGACGGCGTCACGGTGCGCCCGATCGCCCAGCTCGGCGGGGACACCGGGTTCGGCGAGATCTTCCTCGACGACGTGTTCGTGCCCGACGCCGATGTCATCGGCACCGTCCATGAGGGGTGGCGCGCGGCGATGAGCACGTCGAGCAACGAGCGCGGCATGTCGCTGCGCAGCCCGGCCCGGTTCCTGGTCGGGGCCGAGCGGCTGGCGCAGGCCTGGAAAACCGACCGGGACCCCGCGTTCGGGGACCGGGTCGCCGATGCCTGGATCCAGGCGCAGGCCTACCGGCTGCACACGTTCGGCACCGTCACCCGGTTGGCCGCCGGCGGCGAGCTGGGTGCGGAATCCTCGGTGACCAAGGTGTTCTGGAGCGACCTGGACGTCGCGCTGCACCAGACCGCGCTGGACCTGCGCGGCGCGGACGGCGAACTGGCCGATTCCTGGACCGACGGCTACCTGTTCGCGCTCGGCGGCCCGATCTCGCCGGCACCAACGAGATCCAGCGCAATATCATCCGCCGAGCGGCTGCTGGGCCTGCCCCGGGAGAACGAGTGAAATTCGAGTCTAGACCAAGAGCAGCGGGATTTCGCGGCCCAGCATCGACGACGCGCTGGCCGCCGCCGCCGACGCGGTGGGCGAGGACGCGTGGTCGTGGGTGCTGGGCGGGGGAGAGGACCACGCCCTGGTGGCGTGCTTTGCCTTTGCCGCCGCGGTCCCGGCGGGGTGGCGGGTGATCGGGCGGGTGCTCGACGGCCCGGCCCGGGTGCTCGTCGACGGTCGGGAGTGGGACGGTTATCGGGGGTGGCAGTCGTTCGACGGTAGGTGAATCGCTGTGCTCACCCCACCGCGATTCACCGTCTGCCACCGCCCTGGCCGGGGCAGCCTGCCGGCGAAGGGCCGGTCGTGACCGCCCGGCCGTTGACCGAACTCGTCGAGCAAGGCTGGGCGGCGGCGCTGCACCCGGTGGCCGATCAGGTCGCCGCCATGGGGCAGTTTCTCCGCGACGAGATCGCCGCCGGGCGCCGCTACCTGCCGGCCGGGCCGAACGTGTTGCGCGCCTTCACCACCCCGTTCCATCAGGTGCGGGTGCTGATCGTCGGTCAGGATCCCTACCCGACACCCGGGCATGCGGTGGGGCTCAGCTTCTCGGTGGCCCCCGAGGTGCGGCCGCTGCCGCGCAGCCTGGCCAACATCTTCACCGAGTACACCGCCGACCTGGGGCATCCGCAGCCGTCGTGCGGGGATCTGACACCGTGGGCGCAGCGCGGGGTGCTGTTGCTCAACAGGGTGCTGACCGTGCGGCCCGGCAACCCGGCCTCGCACCGCGGCAAGGGCTGGGAGAAGGTCACCGAGTGCGCGATCCGGGCGCTGGTGGACCGCGAACAGCCGATGGTGGCCATTCTGTGGGGCCGCGACGCGTCGACCCTGAAACCGATGCTGGCCGGTCCCTGTGTCGCGATCGAATCGCCGCATCCCTCGCCGCTGTCGGCGTCGCGCGGGTTTTTCGGGTCGCGGCCGTTTAGCCGCGCCAACGAGCTGCTGACCCAGATGGGCGCCGAACCGATTGACTGGCGGCTGCCGTAGGAGCCGCGTCACGGCGGATGTGGACCATCTTTGGGGCTGGTTTGGTCTGGATATAGACTAATCGCGGCTATGATTGGCGTATGACGATTGCCGCGACTCCTGTTCCGTTGTCAGAGGCCAAGGCCCGGCTATCGGAATTGGCCAGGCGGGTGCGCCAGCAACATGAGCGCATCACCTTGACCCGCAACGGGGAAGCCGAGGCCGTCCTGCTTTCAGTGGATGACCTCGAAGGGATGGAAATGACGCTGGAAATCCTCGGCGACGCCGAGGCGGTCGCGCGCATCTCCGAGAGTCTGGCAGCGCTGGGACGTGGCGAGCCCGGCGCTGACCTGGCCACCGTTCGTCAGGATCTGGCGCGACGTCGCGCTACCGGCGCGTGACGGAATCTGCCGAGCCTTACCAGGTCCGGTTTCAGCCTGCCGCGCGAAGCGCGATTACCGAACGTCTACCAGAGGCGGTCGCGGCCGCCGTGCTCGAATTCTGTGATGGCGCGCTTGCCGCCAATCCGCGGCGGGTCGGCAAGCCGTTGTTCGGGCCGCTCGCCGGCTGCCATGGTGCCCGTCGCGGCACCTATCGCATCGTCTACCGCATTGACGACGACAACCGGGTAGTCCACGTCCTCGATATTGACCATCGATCGCAGATCTATCGCCGCCCGCAGCCGTGACGGCCAGCGGAATCACAGAGAGACGTCAGCGAGCGTGCGCAAAAACGGTGCTCACCTCGGCGTGTCGGCCGGGGACACGCACGCTCGCGGGGGAGAAGGGCCCCTAGCCGCGGGTGACTTTACCGGCCTTGATGCAGGAGGTGCAGACGTTGAGCCGCTGCTTGTTGCCGCCGGGGCGGGTCACGGCGTGCACGGTCTGGATGTTGGGGTCCCAGCGCCGGCTGGTCCGGCGGTGCGAATGCGACACCGACTTGCCAAAGCCGGGGTGCTTCCCGCAGATATCGCACACGGCAGCCATAACTGAACTCCTCGAACGTCTGCTTGAGGGCCAACGACCCTAAGGGTGACCCGACAACCCGATAAGGATAGCCGCCGCGGCGGGCAAGTGCCAAAACGATCAACAGCCGGCCCCGACCTTATGACCAGTGCTGTCGGCGTCACTGGCTAGGCTGGCGCCCATCGGAGGCGCGAGGAGGTGGGGCATTGGTGAGACGGTCGGAACGGCTGTTGGACGCGGCCGCCCTGCGTGATTGGGCCCACACCGCGGTCGGTGACCTGATCACCCACACCGACGAGATCAACCGGCTCAACGTCTTCCCGGTCGCCGACGCCGACACCGGCATCAACATGCTGTTCACCATGCGATCGGCGCTGGCCGAAGTCGGCACTGCGGCCGGCTCAGGGGACGTGGCCCAGGTCGCGGCCGCGCTGTCGGTGGGCGCCATCCACGGCGCCCGCGGCAACTCCGGGGTGATCCTGTCCCAGATTCTGCGCGGCCTGGCCGACGGCACCGCCGGCGCGGCCGCCGCACGCCG
>PPEA01000396.1 GCA_002967005.1 Mycobacterium talmoniae | reverse complement strand
GCCGGTGCCCACCGGATCCATGGTGCAGGGCCTGGCCGCGCTGGCCGTGCACGAGGCCGACCGCCCGATGGTCGACGACGGGTACACCATGGCGCGGGCGGCCGGCGCCGCCCGGCACGGGTCGGTGCGCATCGCCACCGAGGAGGCGCTGACCTTTGCCGGGGCGTGCCGACCCGGTGCGGACTGGGCATCGCCGGCGACGAGGTGTTGATCGTGGCCGACGACGTCGCCGCGGCGGCGATCGGCCTGATCGACCTGCTGTTGGCCGCCGGCGGTGAGCTGGTGACGGTGCTGGTCGGTGACGGCCTCACCGCGACGGTGGGCGGGATCCTGGAAGCCCATGTGCACGACCATCATCCGGGAACCGAGCTGGTGTCCTACACCACCGGGCACCGCGGCGACGCGCTGTTGATCGGGGTCGAGTAGCCGTGGTGGGGCTCGGAGACCGGCTGGACTACGTGGTGGGCGCCCGCTCCGCCGACCGGCTCAACGAAGTCTTCGGTATCCGGACCGTCGACGATCTGCTGCGGCACTATCCGCGCAGCTACGTCGAGGGCGCGACGGTGCGCGGCGCCGACGACGAGCGGCCCCCCGCCGGCGAACACATCACCATTGTCGACACCATCACCAACGCCGTGATGCGGGACATGACGAAACGCAAGGGCCAGTATCTGGTCATCACGGTGGGCAGCGGCCGAAACAAGGTGACCGCCACCTTCTTTAACGCCAAGGGCCTCAAATACAAGCTCACCCGCGACACCAAGGTGATGCTGTCCGGGGAGGTCGGCTTCTTCCGGGGGGCCATGCAACTGACCCACCCGGACTTCCTCATCCTGGATTCCGGCCCGAAGAACTTCGGCAGCGACGCGCTGCGGAACATCGCCGAGGCGTCGCAGGCGATCAGCGGGGAAGTGCTGCAGTCGGAGTTCGAACGCTCCTGCTACCCGATCTATCCGGCCAGCACCAAGCTGCAGAGCTGGGACATCTTCGCCTGCGTGCGCCAAGTGCTCGAGGTGCTCGACCCGGTACCCGATCCGTTGCCGGAGGCGTTTCGCGCCGAGCACGGGCTCATCGGTGAGCAGGAGGCGCTGCGCGCCATCCACCTCGCGGAAAGCGAGGCCGAGCGCCAGCGGGCCCGCGACCGGCTCACGTTCGATGAAGCCGTCGGCCTGCAGTGGGCGTTGGTGGGCCGCCGCCACGGCGAGCTGGCCCGGTCCGGGCCCGCGGCACCGCACCGGTCCGATGCGTTGGCGGGACAATTGTTGCGCCAGTTGCCGTTCGAGTTGACCGACGGTCAGCGTGCGGTGCTCGAGGTGCTGCACCGCGAAATCGGTGCCACCCGCCCGATGAACCGGCTGCTGCAGGGGGAGGTCGGCTCCGGGAAAACCATTGCGGCGGTGGCGGCGATGCTGCAAATGGTCGACGCGGGGTACCAGTGCGCACTGCTCGCGCCGACGGAAGTCCTTGCCGCCCAGCATGTTCGATCCATCCGTGACGTGCTGGGCCCATTGGCGATGGGGGGTCAGCTGGGCGGCGCCGACGACGGCATCCAGGTGGCGCTGCTGACCGGCTCGCTGTCGCCGGCGCAAAAGAAGCAGGTTCGCGCCGAGATCACCAGCGGTCAGGCCGGGATTGTGGTGGGCACCCACGCGCTGCTGCAGGACGCGGTGGAGTTTCACCGGCTGGGCATGGTGGTGGTCGACGAACAGCACCGGTTCGGGGTCGAGCAGCGAGACCAATTGCGCGCCAAGGCACCCGACGGAATCACCCCGCATCTGCTGGTGATGACCGCGACGCCGATACCGCGCACGGTCGCGCTGACCGTCTACGGCGACCTGGAGACCTCGACGTTGCGCGAACTGCCGCGCGGACGCCAGCCGATCACCACCAACACGATCTTCGTCAAGGACAAACCGGCCTGGCTGGACCGGGCCTGGCAGCGGATCCGCGAGGAGGTCGCCGCCGGGCGCCAAGCCTATGTGGTGGCCCCCCGCATCGACGACACCGACAGCGCCGAGGAGGAGGGGCAGACCCTCGGCCACCGCCGCCGAGCTGTTCGCCCGGCTGGGCTCGGGCGAGCTGGCCGGGTTGCGGCTGGGCCTGATGCACGGACGGCTGTCCGCCGAGCAGAAGGACGCCGCCATGGCGGCGTTTCGGGCCGGCGACACCGATGTGCTGGTCTGCACCACGGTGATCGAGGTCGGTGTCGACGTGCCCAACGCCACCGTCATGGTGGTGATCGACGCCGACCGGTTCGGCGTCAGCCAGTTGCACCAGTTGCGTGGCCGGATCGGGCGGGGCAGCCATCCCAGCCTGTGCCTGCTGGCGACCTGGGCTTCGGAAGGATCCAAGGCGGGCCAGCGGCTGCGGGCGGTGGCGAACACGCTGGACGGGTTCGCGTTGGCCGACCTGGACCTCAAGGAACGCCGCGAAGGTGATGTGTTGGGCCGCAGCCAGTCCGGCCGGGCCATCACCTTGCGGCTGCTGTCGCTGGCGGACCACATCGACATCATCGAAGCCGCCCGCGATTTCTGCACCCGCGCCCACCAGAGCAATCCCGCCGATGCTGGGTTGGCGCTGCTGGCGGCGCGCTTCATCGACAGCGAACGCATCGAATACCTGGACAAGTCATGAACCGCAAAGCGCTGCTGTGGCTTTCGGCGCTGGCCTTACTCGCGGTAGTGGTCGCCTATCAGGTGGTGGCCGCGGCGGGCAACCACGCCAACGAGTTCCGCGCCCGGGCCGGTGTTCCGACCGTGCACGCCGGAGCCGACGTGCTGGCCGGAATCACCGTGGTCCCGGCCCGCACGCATCGCTACGGCTACCACCGCGCGGCCTACGGCGACGCCTGGGATGACGACACCGACGCACCCGGCGGCCACAACGGGTGCGATACCCGCGACGACATCCTGGCCCGCGACCTGGTCGACAAGACGTTCGTGTCGACCAAACGCTGTCCCCACGCGGTGGCCACCGGCACCCTGCACGACCCCTACACCAACGCCACCGTCGCGTTCCGGCGCGGCGCCCAGGTCGGGGCGTCGGTGCAGATCGACCACATCGTGCCGCTGGCGTTGGCCTGGGACATGGGCGCCGACGCCTGGCCGTTCCCGAGGCGGTTGCGGTTCGCCAACGACCCGGCCAACCTGCTGGCGGTGCAGGGGCAAGCCAACCAGGACAAGGGCGACGCGCAGCCCGCGCTGTGGATGCCGGCCAATACCGCGTTTTGGTGCCAGTACGCGATGCAGTTCATCGCGGTGCTGCGCGGCTACGCGCTGCCGGTCGATGCGCCCTCGGCGGCGGTGCTGCGCCGGGCGGCGGCCAGCTGCCCGACCGGGTAGGTACCTGGCCGCGAGCAGACGTAAAAGCCCCCAAATCGGTGGAGATTTGGGGGCTTTTACGTCTGCTCGGCGGAACTAGCCGGCGTAGGTCAGCGGGTCCTCGCGGAACCGGGTGCCGTCGTTGAGCCCGTTGAGGGCGTCCATGTGCTCGGCGGCCAACTCGAAATCGAAGACGTCGAGGTTGGCCGCGATGCGCTGCGGGTCGGTCGACCGGAACACCACCGCGTTGCCCAGCTGCACATTCCACCGCAGCAGCACCTGTGCGGGGGTGCGGCCGTACTCACCGGCCACCGAGGTCACCGTCGGGTTGTCCAGCAGCCGGCCGACACCGAACGGGCTGTAGGCCTGGGTGACGATGTTGTGGCTGGCGTTGGCGCTGCGCAGCTCGGCCTGGTTGAGCAACGGGTGCAGCTCGATCTGGTTGACCGCCGGCGTCTCGAAGCTCAGGTCGATGACGTCGGACAGCTGCTCGTCGGTGAAGTTGCACACCCCGATCGAGCGGGCGTGGCCGTCACCGCGCAGTTGGATCAGCCCGCCGAAGCTGTTCACGTACTCGCCCAGCGGCGGGGCCGGCCAGTGGATCAGGTACAGGTCGACGTAGTCGAGCCCGAGCCGCTGCAGGCTGGCGTCACAGGCCCGCTGCGAGGCCTCGAAGCCTGGTCGGCGTTGGCCAGCTTGGTGGTGACGAACAGCTCGCGCGGGGAATGCCTGACGCCGCGATCGCCCGGCCGACGCCGGCCTCGTTGCCGTAGACCGCGGCGGTGTCGATGGACCGGCAGCCCACTTCCAGCGCCGCGGACACCGCGCGTTCGGCGTCGGCATCGGAGAGTTCACCGACGCCGACACTGAGCACCGGCAAGGTGTTCTCGTCGTTGAGACCGATGCTCGGGACAGCGGCGTCCGCACCAGACGTCATCTCACCTGCCTGTGTAGTTGAAGGTTCGTGGATCGGGGCCCCGTCGGGTGCCGTCGTCGAGCGAGGATATCGAAGCCATCTCCTCGGTGCCGAGTTCGAAATCGAACACGTCGAAGTTGCTCTTGATCCGCTCAGGATGGACCGACTTGGGGATCACGATATTACCGAGTTGGATATGCCACCTAATCAGCACTTGGGCCGGGGTTCGACCGCACGCGTGTGCGACGGCGGTGATCGTGGGATGCGACAGCAGCTCGCCCTGGCCCAGCGGCGCCCACGCTTCGGTGGCGATGCCCAGCTGGGCGTGTGTTTCCCGAAGCGCGGTCTGCGGAAACCGGGGATGCAGCTCCACCTGGTTGACCGCGGGCACGATCCCGGTGGCGTCGATGAGCGCCCGCAGGTGTTCGGGTTCGAAATTACTGACCCCGATGGACCGGATCCGGCCCTGGTCGCACAGGTGCGCGAAGGCCTTGAAGGTCTCCACGAACGTGCCCTGCTGCGGGCACGGCCAATGGATCAGGTACAGATCCAGGTAGTCGACGCCGAGGCGGTTCATGCTGGCGTCGAACGCCGCCAGGGTGGCGTCGTAGCCCTGATCGGCGTTCCACAGCTTGGTGACCAGGTAGACCGCCTCCCGCGGCAGGCCCGAACCGGCGATCGCGGCGCCGGTCTGGCGCTCGTTGCCGTACAGTGCCGCGGTGTCGATATGGCGATAGCGACCCGCAGCGCGGTGGCCACCGCCTGCTCGGTGTCGTCCGGCGGAATCTTGTAAACGCCGAATCCAACGGCGGGAATCGAATTACCGTCGTTGAGCGTGACTAAGGGAGCAGTCATGACACAGAGTGTGCCAGGCACGCGGTCCGCGCAGTCGGCGTCGCGGCCGAGGCGGTGGGCGGGCCGGCTGTACCGCCCCGCGACCAGTGTGGGCCTGAAGGTCATGCCCTGGATCCCGCCCGGGGTCAAGTGGCTGATGGCCGGCGGGCGGTCGGTCACCATCGACGGCAACACCTTGGACCGCACGTTGCAGGTGATGCTGGCCGGGCAGCGGGCGATGGGCATCAACGGCCTGATCATCGGCGGCGACCCGGTGGTGTCCCGCACCCAGCTGCGGCAGCTTTGCCAGGCGATGGGCGGCGGCCAGATCCACGTCGCGGTCGCCGACCTGACGCTGCCCGGACCCGCCGGTGAGATCGCCGCCCGCCATTACCGTCCGCCCGGCGCGGACCCCGCGCCGCTGCTGGTGTTCTACCACGGCGGCGGATTCGCCATCGGCGACCTGGACACCCACGACGCGTTGTGCCGGCTGGCCTGCCGCGACGCCGGCATCCACGTGCTGTCGATTGACTACCGGCTCGCGCCCGAGCATGCCGCCCCGGCCGCCGTCGACGACGCCTAC
>PPEA01000395.1 GCA_002967005.1 Mycobacterium talmoniae | reverse complement strand
CACCGTGGCTGGTGCTGGAGCGCGGGGCTGTCCAGCCGCCGGCGAACTGGCCCGACGGGTGGCAGCCGTGGCCGTCGCGGCGCTACGGCGACACCCGGCTGGAGCTGGCCGAGCTGGTGTAGCCGGGCTGCTAGCGTCACGTGCCATGACCCCCGGCGACGATGCAGAGCGAAGCGATGAGGAGGAGCGGGGTAGATGAGCGGTGCGGTATGCCCAGGTTCCTTCGACCCGGTGACCCTGGGGCACGTCGACATCCTGGAGCGCGCGGCCGCGCAGTTCGACGAGGTGGTGGCCGCCGTGCTGGTCAACCCCAACAAGAAGGGCATGTTCAGCCTCGAGGAGCGCATCGCGATGATCGAGGAATCCACCGCGCACCTGCCCAACCTGCGTGCCGAGTCCGGGCAGGGGCTGGTCGTCGACTTCGTGCGGCAGCGCGGGTTGACCGCGATCGTCAAGGGGCTGCGTACCGGCACCGACTTCGAGTACGAGCTGCAGATGGCCCAGATGAACAAGCACATCGCCGGGGTGGACACCTTTTTCGTGGCGACCACACCGCGGTATTCGTTCGTGTCGTCGTCGCTGGCCAAGGAGGTCGCCTCGATGGGCGGCGACGTCTCGGATCTGCTGCCCGAGCCGGTGAACCGGCGGCTGCGGGAGAAGCTGGGCCGCTGAGCCCGGCGTCGTCGCCGAAATCTACGTTTCCGGGCTCGTCACTCGACTTTTCGCCCGAAAACGTCGATCTCGGCGGCGGGTACTTAGGCGTCGTCGCGGGGCTTGGCCGGCCGCATCTTGAACGAGATCCGCAACTTGATGCGGTAGGTGATCGCGCCCTTGTCGTCGAGGGCCATGTCCTGCTCGACGACCTCGGCGACCCGGATGTCGTTGAGGCTCTGCTGGGCCCGGCGCACCGCCTCCGCGGCGGCGTTCTCCCACGACGACGGGCTGGTGCCGATCAGGTCGATGACCTTGTAGACGCTCATGCGGTTCAACCTAAAGCAGCGGGCCCCAGCCTGTCCGCGAAAACCGGGCGTTGGCCCCGCCGTGTCGCCGCCGCCCCGCGCCGTGTCACGGCCGGGACGGCTGCAACGGGTGTGACGAACCCGCGTTGCCCAGCCGTGACCTGGCGATACGCTTGGGCGAAACGGGCCTGGTGCGCCGACACACCGACCAGCGCTGCGCTGTCACAGGAGCAACACCAGGCACACTAGTAACAAATAACTTCGCCTGGAGGGTGTTGCCGTGTACCGAGTGTTTGAAGCGCTGGACGAATTGGGCGCCATTGTCGAAGAAGCCCGCGGGGTGCCGATGACGGCGGGCTGCGTGGTTCCCCGCGGCGACGTGCTGGAGCTGATCGACGACATCAAGGACGCGATCCCCGGCGAACTCGACGACGCCCAGGATGTGCTGGACGCCCGCGACTCCCTGCTGCACGACGCCAAGGAGCACGCCGAATCCATGGTGTCCACCGCCACCAACGAAGCCGACTCGCTGCTCAACCACGCCCGCGGCGTGGCCGACCGGCTGCTGGCCGACGCCAAGGCGCAGGCCGACCGGATGGTGGCCGAGGCCCGCCAGCACAGCGAGCGGATGGTCAGCGAAGCCCGCGACGAAGCCGCCCGCATCAGCGCGACCGCGAAACGGGAGTACGACACCAGCACCAGCCGGGCCCAGGCGGAATGCGACCGGCTGGTCGAGAACGGCAACCTGGCCTACGAGAAGGCCGTCCAGGAGGGCATCAAGGAGCAGCAGCGGCTGGTCTCCCAGACCGAGGTGGTCAGCGCCGCCAACGCCGAGGCCACCCGGCTCATCGATTCGGCGCACGCCGAGGCCGACCGGATGCGCGGGGAATGCGACATCTACGTCGACGCCAAGCTGGCCGAGTTCGAAGAGTTCCTCAACGGCACGTTGCGCTCCATCAACCGGGGCCGTCACCAACTGCGGACCGCCGCCGGCACCCACGACTACGCCACCCGATAAGCCGTCCGGAGCCCTATTAGCCGCGCCGTAAGATTGCCGGTATGGCGAGGCAACCGGGCGCGACCACCCAGCGGCATCCGCACTCGCCGTTCGTCATCAGCATCGCGCGGTTGGGGCGGCGTCCCGGGGCGATGCTGTCGACGCGCGAGCAAGTGCCCAGCCCGTCGCGGATCGGTTTGGATCTGGTGGCGATCGAGCGGGGCGCGATGCTGGATCTGGATCTGCAGGTGCAGTCGGTGTCCGAGGGCGTGCTGGTCACCGGAACGGTGGCCGCCCCCACCGTTGGCGAGTGTGCGCGGTGCCTGACCCCGCTCACCGGTCACGTCGAGGTCGAGCTGACCGAACTGTTCGCCTACCCGAACAGCGCCACCGACGCCACCACCGAGGAGGACGAGCTCGGCCGGGTGATCGACGACGCCGTGGACCTCGAGCAGCCCGTCATCGACGCGGTCGGCCTGGAGCTGCCGCTGTCGCCGCTGTGCCGGCCGGACTGCCCAGGGCTGTGCCCGGAGTGCGGCGTCCCGCTGGCCACCGCCGAACCGGGTCACCACCACGACCAGATCGACCCGCGGTGGGCGAAACTGGCCGGGATGCTGGGCCCCGAGACCGAGGAGCCGAACCGGTGACCCGGCAGGCGCTGCTCGACGCGCTCGGCGTCGACCTGCCCGACGAGCTGCTCACCTTGGCGTTGACGCACCGCAGCTACGCCTACGAGCACGGCGGCCTGCCGACCAACGAGCGGCTGGAGTTTCTCGGCGACGCGGTGCTGGGCCTGACCGTCACCGACGTGCTGTTTCGGCGTCACCCGGAACGCTCCGAGGGCGACCTGGCCAAACTGCGGGCCAGCGTGGTCAACACCGCGGCGCTGGCCGACGTCGCGCGCGCGCTGACCGACGACGGCCTCGGTGCCCACCTGCTGCTGGGCCGCGGCGAGGTCAACACCGGCGGGGCCGACAAGTCCAGCATCCTGGCCGACGGGATGGAGTCGCTGCTGGGTGCTATCTACCTGCAGCACGGGATGGAGACGGCCCGCGAGGTGATCCTGCGGTTGTTCGGCGCGCTGCTGGACACCGCACCCACGCTGGGCGCCGGGCTGGACTGGAAAACCAGCCTGCAGGAGCTGACCGCCACCCGGGGTCTCGGCCCGCCGTCGTATGCGGTCACCTCCACCGGGCCCGACCACGACAAGGAATTCACCGCGACCGTCGTCGTGATGGACACCGAATACGGGTGCGGGGTGGGTCGATCCAAGAAGGAAGCCGAACAGAAAGCCGCCGCCGCCGCCTGGAAAGCGCTCGACGCCGTGGACAGCGCGCTACCGGGGAAAACCTCGGTGTAGATGCCCGAACTGCCCGAAGTCGAGGTGGTGCGGCGCGGTTTGCAGGCCCATGTGGTGGGCCGGACCATCACCGCGGTGCGGGTGCACCATCCGCGCGCGGTGCGCCGCCATGAGGCCGGCCCGGCCGATCTGACGGCGCGGCTGCTGGGGGCCACGATCCACGGCACCGACCGGCGCGGCAAATACCTGTGGCTGATCCTCGACGACGAGGCGCTGGTCGTGCACCTGGGGATGAGTGGGCAGATGCTGCTGGGGCCCGTCCCCAACGCCAACCACCTGCGCATCGCCGCGCTGCTCGACGACGGCACCACGCTGAGCTTCGTCGACCAGCGCACCTTCGGCGGATGGCTGTTGGCCGACCTGGTCACCGTCGACGGCAGCGCGGTGCCCCAACCCGTCGCGCATCTGGCCCGCGACCCGCTGGATCCCCGGTTCGACGCCGATGCGGTGGTGGAGACGTTGCGGCGCAAGCAGTCCGAGATCAAACGCCAGCTGCTGGATCAAAGCGTGGTGTCCGGGATCGGCAACATCTACGCCGACGAGGCGCTGTGGCGCGCCCGGGTGCACGGGTCCCGGATCGCCGCTACCTTGACCCGCCCGCGGCTGCGGACGGTGCTGGCGGCCGCCGCCGACGTGATGCGTGACGCGCTGGCCGCCGGTGGCACTTCGTTCGACGCGCTGTACGTCAACGTCAACGGCGAATCCGGCTACTTCGACCGCTCGCTGGACGCCTACGGCCGGGAGGGGGAGCCGTGCCGGCGCTGCGGCGCGGTGATCCGCCGGGAGAAGTTCATGAACCGCTCGTCGTTTTACTGCCCGAAATGCCAACCCCGCCCGCGCGGGTGACCCCGTTTTCCGGTCAGCGTGCGTGTCCCCGGTCGACATGCCGGGGAATACCCCGGGATTGCGCACGTTCGCGGGTGACGGCGTCAACCTGATTCGGCGATCTTTTTTACTCGTGGGTCGACGGGGCGGCCGGTCTTTTTGCTGGCGGCGACGGCGGCTTGAGCCGCGAGTCTGCGCACCCAAAGACTACGGGGCGGGTCCGCGTGGGCCTTGCGCGCCGGTGTCGCCTCTGTCATGGTTCTCCCTCTGCGGTGCGCACGTCGTCTCGCAACGTCGCGTGCTCGGCGATTACCTGGACAATGTCGGAATCGCCACCAGTGGCGAGTTTAGACGTCAACATGGCGGCAAGTACTTTCCAGCCGATTCCTGCTTCGGCGTCGTTGGTGCTGAAGGTCCGCTCGAAAGCCCAGGCCGTGCGTCGCCACCATTCTGCCCCGGCGGTCGGCGCTGTTCTTCTGGTGCCACGAGATGATGACGCCGACGGCTGCCACGAGTCCGACCGTCAACGTCACCCAGGCCTGCGCTGGCAAAGCCCCAACTCCCTCCCGCGCGAAGCGCGCACCTCGACTGTGCGGTGCGCCGCGGCGAATGTCGAGTCAGCTATGCACAGCAGCATTCGAAGGCGTGTAGGCGTCGAGGGCTGCCGGAGCGCGAGCTCCAAGTGATCGTTTGCTCGGCACCGTCGACCTCGGCGCCAACGGGGCAAGGCACACTGTCCCCATGACCGAACTGTGGGTAGAACGCACCGGAGTCCGCCGCTACACCGGGCACAGCTCGCGCGGCGCGCAGGTGTTGGTCGGCTCCGAGGACGTGGCGGGGGTGTTTACCCCCGGTGAGCTGCTCAAGATCGCCCTGGCGGCCTGCAGCGGGATGGCCAGCGACGCCCCGCTGTCCCGCCGGCTCGGCGACGACTACGCCGCGACCGTGCGGGTGTCGGGCCCGGCCGACCGGGAGCAGGAACGTTACCCGCTGCTGGCCGAAACCCTGGAGCTGGACCTCTCGGGGCTGACCGAGGCCGAGACGCAGCGGCTGCTCACCGTGGTGCAGCGGGCGATCGACCAGGTGTGCACGGTGGGGCGCACACTCAAATCCGGCACCGAGGTCACCTTCGAGGTCGCCGACCGTGCCCGAACCTGACGTCCGGCTCACCGCCTGGGTGCACGGCCGGGTGCAGGGCGTCGGGTTCCGCTGGTGGACCCGGGCGCGGGCGCTGGAGCTGGGGTTGACCGGGTATGCCGCCAACCGTCCGGACGGCCGGGTGCAGGTGGTGGCGCAGGGACCCCGGACCGACTGCCAGCGGTTGCTGGACCTGCTGCAGGGCGGTGCGACGCCCGGGCGGGTCGACACCGTCGTCGCTGATTGGTCGGCCGTGGGCGACCCGATCGCCGGCTTCACCGAGCGGTAGCCGCGCGAGCGGTAGTCTGGCACGTCGTGCACCTCAAGAGCCTGACGCTGAAGGGCTTCAAGTCCTTCGCTTCGCCGACGACTCTGCGCTTCGAGCCGGGCATCACCGCCGTGGTGGGGCCCAACGGCTCGGGCAAATCCAATGTCGTCGACGCGCTGGCCTGGGTGATGGGGGAGCAGGGCGCCAAGACGCTGCGCGGCGGCAAGATGGAAGACGTCATCTTCGCCGGCACCTCCTCGCGCGCCCCGCTGGGCCGCGCCGAGGTCACCGTCACCATCGACAACTCCGACAACGCGCTGCCCATCGAATACGCCGAGGTCGCCATCACCCGCCGGATGTTCCGCGACGGCGGCAGCGAATACGAAATCAACGGCAACAGTTGCCGTTTGATGGATGTGCAGGAGCTGCTGAGCGACTCCGGGATCGGCCGCGAGATGCACGTCATCGTCGGGCAGGGCAAGCTGGCCGAGATCCTGGAGTCGCGCCCCGAGGACCGCCGCGCGTTCATCGAAGAAGCCGCCGGGGTGCTCAAACACCGCAAACGCAAGGAAAAGGCGGTCCGCAAGCTCGACGCGATGTCGGCGAACCTGGCCCGGCTGACCGATCTGACCACCGAGCTGCGCCGCCAGCTCAAGCCGCTGGGCCGGCAAGCGGAGGTGGCCCGCCGCGCCCAGACCATCCAGGCCGATCTGCGCGACGCCCGGCTGCGGTTGGCCG
>PPEA01000394.1 GCA_002967005.1 Mycobacterium talmoniae | reverse complement strand
GACGTGGTGCGCGGCGCCGAGGCGCGACCCGGCCTCGGTGGCCTCGCGCCGTCGACGAGGGCATCCACCACCGGCGCCGACGTCGTCCTCGTCGACACCGCCGGCGACTGCACACAAAACCGGGCTGATGGATGAACTCGGCAAGGTCAAGCGCATAGTGAGCCGCCGGGCGTCCGTTGATGAGGTGCTGCTGGTGCTGGACGCCACCGTCGGGCAAAACGGGCTGGCGCAGGCCCGGGTGTTCGCCGACGTCGTCGACATCACCGGGGTGGTGTTGACCAAGCTGGACGGAACCGCTAAGGGCGGCATCGTGTTCCGCGTCCAGCAGGAACTGGGTGTCCCGGTCAAGCTGGTCGGCCTCGGGGAGGGACCCGACGATCTGGCGCCGTTCGAGCCGGGCGCCTTCGTCGACGCGCTCTTGGGCTGAGCCGATGCGGTGAGCATCCTGTAACCCCCGCGACATGCGTCTGCGTTGGAGCCGAAACAACCACTGAGCATTGTTTGACCAGTTCATCGGTCATCCGTCGGTCGGTGATGGCTCCGGCGAAGGAGGGTTAGGCGCGTGGATCAATACCCGAGCATGGGGGTGCCGGACACCGGCGATACCGCCTGGATGTTGATCAGCGCCGCCCTGGTGCTGTTGATGACGCCCGGCCTGGCCTTCTTCTACGGCGGCATGGTGCGCGCCAAGAGCGTCTTGAACATGATCATGATGAGCGTCAGCGCCATGGGCGTCGTCACCGTGCTCTGGGTGCTCTACGGCTACTCGATGGCGTTCGGCGACGACGTCGGCGACGTGGTCGGCAGCTCCGCGACTACTGGGGTTTGAAGGGCCTCATCGGCGTCAATGCCGTGGCCGCCGACCCCGCCGGCTCCACGGCGGCGGTCCCAATACCGCTGGTCGGCACCGTGCCGCACACCGTTTTCGTGGCGTTCCAGCTGATGTTCGCGGTGATCACGGTCGCGTTGATCTCGGGAGCGGTCGCCGACCGGTTGAAGTTCGGCAGCTGGGTGCTGTTCGCCGCGCTGTGGGCGACCGTCGTCTACTTTCCGGTCGCGCATTGGGTCTTCGCGTTCGACGGGGTCGCGGCCGCACACGGCGGCTGGATCGCCAACAAATTGCATGCCATCGACTTCGCCGGCGGCACCGCCGTGCACATCAACGCCGGCGTCGCCGGTTTGGTGTTGGCGGTGATCGTCGGCCGGCGCCGCGGCTGGCCCGCCACGCCGATGCGGCCACACAACCTGCCCTTGGTGATGCTGGGCGCCGGGTTGTTGTGGTTCGGTTGGTACGGGTTCAACGCCGGTTCGGCGCTCAGCGCCAACGGTGTCGCCGGTTCGACGTTCATCACCACCACCGTCGCGACGGCCGCAGCGATGCTCGGTTGGCTGCTCACCGAACGCATCCGCGACGGCCACGCCACCTCGCTGGGCGCCGCATCGGGTATCGTCGCGGGCCTGGTGGCGATCACCCCGTCGTGTTCCTCGGTCAACGCCGTCGGCGCGGTGGTCATCGGCGGGGTAGCCGGGGTGGGGTGCGCGCTGGCGGTCGCCCTGAAATACCGGTTCGGGTTCGATGATTCGCTCGACGTCGTCGGGGTGCACCTGGTCGGCGGCCTGATCGGCACCCTGTTGGTGGGACTGCTCGCGGCACCAGAGACCGCAGCCATTGCCGGGGTGTCCGGGGTGTCGCCCGGGTTGTTCTACGGCGGCGGTTTCGACCAGCTGTGGCGCCAGACCATCGGCGCGCTCAGCGTTCTCGTCTACTCGGCGATCGGCACGACTATTTTGGCCCTGGTCGTGAAATATACCATCGGGCTGCGTCTCAACGTGGAGGATGAAGCCACGGGCATCGACGAAGCTCAGCACGCCGAGGGCGGCTACGACTTCGCGGTTGTCGGCAGTTCGGTTCTGGCATACCCGGCTGAAGAGGAAAGAGGAAATGAAGCTGATCACCGCGATCGTCAAGCCGTTCACGCTGGAGGACATCAAGACCGGCTTGGAGCAGGCGGGCCACCTAGGGATGACGGTCAGTGAAGTTCAAGGCTACGGGCGCCAGAAGGGGCACACCGAGGTGTACCGGGGTGCTGAATACTCGGTGGACTTCGTGCCGAAGGTTCGGGTCGAGGTCTTGGTCGACGACTTCGCCGTGGACAAAGCCGTCGACCTTATCGTGCGGGCGGCACGCACCGGCAAGATCGGTGACGGCAAAGTATGGGTCAGCCCGGTGGAAACTGTGGTGCGGGTCCGCACCGGGGAACGCGGCGTCGACGCGATATGAGGGTCGCCGCACGCGGGTGATCCGAGCCGGGCGGCGATGACACGGCGCGGCCCCTTCCCGCCCCGCTCCGTGGCGGGAACACCCAGCGCCGCCACCGATTTGGCTACGGCACGGGACATGCTGCTGTCCAGCGCACCGCCCGACCTGGATTCGGCTGCGCTGCGTGCGGCGTGCCAGCAGTTGCACGAAGAGTGGCTGGCCGCCAAGGCGACCGAGATCGGAATCGTGGCCGGCAGCGGTTTCGCCATCGTCGCGACCGGTTCGTTGGCGCGCCGCGAGATGCTTCCCTACTCCGACCTGGATCTGCTGTTGGTGCACGACGATATGCCTGCCGACCTCGTCGAACAGACGGCCCAGTTGCTGTGGTATCCGTTGTGGGACGCCAATATTCGTCTTGACCACAGTGTGCGCACGGTGGCGGAGGCGGTGCAGGTTGCCGATACCGACATGCCGGCGGGCCTAGCCCTGCTCGACGCACGGCACATCGCCGGCGACGCGCGGTTGTCGGCGGACCTCGTCAACGGCATCCGGCAGCAATGGCGGATCGGAATCCGTTCCCGCTACCGCGAACTCGTCGAGGCCACCCACGCCCGGTGGCGGCGCAGCGGAGAGATTGCGCACCGCGCCGAACCGGACCTGAAATGTGGCCGGGGCGGGCTGCGGGATGTGCAACTGCTCGATGCGCTGGCCGTCGCTCAGCTCGCCGACCGTCTCGCGGTGCACCGGCCGGATCACCCGGCAGGGTCGTTGACCGGCGCCTATCGCACGCTGCTGGACATCCGCACCGAACTGCACCGGGTTTCCGGTCGCGGGCGTGACCAACTGTTGGCCCAGTACGCCGACGAGATCGGCGCCGCGCTGGGCGTCGGCGACCGATACCAGTTGGCGCGGACGTTGTCCGACGCGGCGCGCACGATCAGCCACCGGGTCGACGCCGGGCTGCGGATTGCCGCCAACGCGCTGCCGCGGCGGGGCATGTCGGCGGTGCGGCCCCGGCTGCGCCGACCGCTGGACGAGGGCGTGGTCGAGTACGCCGGTGAGGTCGTGCTGGCCCGCTCGGGCTTAGCGGCCCAGCCCGACCGCGATCCCGGGCTGTTGTTGCGCGTTGCGGCCGCCTCGGCGGTGACCGGGCTGCCCGTTGCGGTGTCGACACTGAGCCGGCTGGCCGACACCGCGGCGGAACTGCCCACGCCGTGGCCGCGCGAGGCGCTCGATGACTTGTTGGTGTTGCTGGCCGCCGGCCCGAGCACGGTGGCGACCGTCGAAACGCTGGACCGGGCCGGGCTGTGGGGTCGGCTGTTCCCGGAATGGAACGCAATCCGCGATCTGCCGCCGCGCGACGTCGTCCATATCTGGACGGTCGACCGCCACCTGGTCGAAACGGTCAGCCGCGCACGGGTTCTGACCACCCGGGTGGCGCGGCCCGACCTGTTGATGCTCGCCGCATTGCTGCACGACATCGGCAAAGGCCGCGGCGGCGATCACAGCGTGATCGGTGCGCGCTTGGCCACCCAGATCGGCACCCGGCTCGGCCTGTGGCCGTCCGACGTGGCGATGCTGTCGAAGCTGGTGGCCCACCATCTGTTGCTCTCGAAGGTCGCGACCCGGCACGACCTGAACGATCCGGACACCGTCGCCACCGTCTGCGCGGCGCTGGACGCGGACCCGGTGTTGCTGGAGGTGTTGCATGCGCTGACCGAGGCCGACGCGCAGGCCACCGGCCCGGGGGTGTGGAGCGACTGGAAAGCGTCGCTGGTCGCCGAGCTGGTGCGGCGGTGCCGGCTGGTGATGGCCGGTGAGCCGCTGCCGCGTGCCGACCCGATCGACCCCGAGTACCTTGCGCTGGCGGCGGTGCACCGCGTGCACGTGGGGCTGCACCGGGTCACCGGCCAGCACCTCTACCAGCTGGTGATGATCGCCCCCGACCAGCGCGGCCTGCTGTCGAAGGCCGCGGGCGTGCTGGCCTTGCACCGGCTGAGCGTGCACCTGGCGTCGGTGAACATCCACGACGGCGTGGCCATCAACGAGTTCGTGGTGTCGCCGCAGTTCGGATCGCCGCCCGCCGCCGAACTGTTGCGTCAGCAGCTCATCGGGGTGCTCGCCGGCGACATCGACGTCTTCACCCTGCTCGCGCGGCGCGACACCGAGGCGCCGGGCACTCGCGTCGGCGAGGTGGTCACCGGGGTGCCGGTGCAGGGTGGGGCCGCTCCGCCCCGCGTGCTGTGGTTTGACGGCCCGGCGGACCGGCTGATGATCGAAATCCGCGCGACCGACCGCGCCGGTTTGCTCGCCCGGCTGACCAGCGCCCTGGAGCGTGCCGCGGCGGACATTGTCTGGGCCAAAGTCACCACGCTGGGATCCGTGGTGGGCGACGTGTTCTGTGTGAAGTTGCCGGCCCGAACGGCGGCGGCGCGCGCCGCGGTGGAGCGCGAGCTGCTCGCGGTGTTGCCCGGCGCCGTGGTCGAGCAGACCAGCTAGCGCGGCCGCACCGCGCCGCCGCCCGGCGGTGCCGCAGGCGTCCGGCGGGTCGTGGCGACCGCTCGAGGCGGCCGCAGCGTACCGTAGCGGCTATGCGCGGGCCGGGTGACGACGGGTCACGTAA
>PPEA01000393.1 GCA_002967005.1 Mycobacterium talmoniae | reverse complement strand
CGTGTTCGCCCCGCACCCCGGGACCGCACCCGACGGTGCGCACGACGCCGGCCCGAGCGACCCGGTGGCCGTCGCGTCGGCGGGGTTGGCCGAGGCCAAAGCCAAACACTTCGACGTCGTCGTGGTCGACACCGCCGGCCGGCTCGGCATCGCGAGGAGATGATGGCCCAGCCGCCGCCATCCGCGCCGCCGTCGACCCCGACGAGGTGCTGTTCGTCCTGGACGCCATGGTCGGTCAGGACGCGGTGGCCACCGCCGACGCGTTCCGCGAGGGCGTCGGGTTCACCGGGGTGGTGCTCACCAAACTCGACGGCGACGCCCGCGGCGGGGCGGCGCTGTCGGTCCGCGAGGTCACCGGGGTGCCGATCCTGTTCGCCTCCACCGGGGAGAAGCTGGACGACTTCGACGTCTTCCACCCCGACCGGATGGCCAGCCGGATCCTGGGCATGGGCGACGTGCTGAGCCTGATCGAGCAGGCCGAGCAGGTCTTCGACGCCCAGCAGGCCGAGGCCGCCGCCGCCAAGATCGGCTCCGGTGAGCTGACCCTGGAGGATTTCCTCGAGCAGATGCTGGCGATCCGCAAGATGGGCCCGATCGGCAACCTGCTGGGGATGCTGCCCGGCGCCGGCCAGATGAAAGAGGCGCTGGCCGAGGTCGACGACAAGCACCTGGACCGGCTGCAGGCCATCATCCGCGGCATGACCCCGGCCGAGCGGGCCGATCCCAAGATCATCAACGCCTCTCGCCGGCTGCGGATCGCCAACGGCTCCGGGGTGAGCGTCAGCGAGGTCAACCAGCTGGTCGACCGCTTCTTCGAGGCCCGCAAGATGATGTCGTCGATGATGGGCGGGATGGGCATCCCCGGCCTGGGCCGCAAAAGCGCGACCCGCAAAGCCGCGAAAGCCAAAGGCGGCAAAGGCAAAAAGGGTAAGAAGAGGGGCCCGACACCGCCGAAGGTGCGCAATCCGCTGGGTGCGGCGATGCCCGACGGGTTCCCCGACCTGTCGCAGATGCCCGCCGGGCTGGATGAACTGCCGCCGGGGTTGGCCGATTTCGACCTGTCCAAGCTGAACTTCCCGGGCAAGCGGTAGGTGCGCCTGCACGTTCGGGGCCGCGCGCTGCCCGACGAGCAGCGGGTCGAGTTCTGGATCGTCGACGGGCTGCTCAGCGCCGACCCCGCTGATGGGACAGCGGATGCCGACACCATCTTCGACGGCGGCTGGATCCTGCCGGGGCTGGTCGACGCGCACTGCCACGTCGGGATCGGTCCCGGCGGCGCGGTCACCGCCGAGCAGGCCGTGGCCCAGGCCGAGGCCGAGCGGTCGGCCGGGGTGCTGCTGCTGCGTGACGCCGGATCACCGATCGACACCCGGCCCCTCGATGACCGCGCCGACCTGCCGCGCATTATCCGCGCCGGCCGGCACCTGGCGCGCCCCAAGCGCTACATCCCCGGCCTGCCGATTGACCTGGACGACGAGTCGCAGCTGCCCGACGCGGTGGCCGAGCAGGCCCGCCGCGGCGACGGCTGGGTCAAGCTGATCGGAGACTGGATCGACCGCGAGGTGGGGGGATTTGGCGCCGCTGTGGTCCGACGGGGTGCTGAAGGCGGCGATCGACGCCGCGCACGCGCACGGCGCCCGGGTCACCGCGCACGTCTTCGGGGAGGACGCGCTGCCCGGTCTGATCACCGCCGGCATCGACTGCATCGAACACGGCACCGGCATCACCGACGACGTCATCGCCTTGATGCGCGCCCACGGCACCGCGCTGGTGCCGACCCTGATCAACATCGACAACTTCCCCGGGATCGCCGATTCGGCGACCAGGTACCCGACCTATGCCGCGCACATGCGCGCCCTGTACGCCAGCGCCCGGCCGCGGATCGCCGCCGCCGGGGAGGCCGGGGTGCCGATCTACGCCGGCACCGACGCCGGTGGCGGCATCGCCCACGGCCGGATCGCCGACGAGGTGGCCGCGCTGACCGGGGTCGGGATGAGCCCGACCGAGGCGGTGGGCGCGGCCTGCTGGGACGCCCGGGCCTGGCTGGGGAGACCGGGACTGGAGCACGGCGCCCCCGCTGACCTGCTGTGTTACACCGCCGACCCGCGTACCGGCCCGGCGGTGCTGAACCGACCCGACCTGGTCATGCTGCGCGGGGCGGTGTTCTAGAGAACAGGCGGGTTCGGCGCCGACGTTTTAGGATTTTGGCCATGTGGCTGGCCAGCGGCGCGACGTTCGCTGGTTACACCATTGAGCGGTTGCTGGGCTTCGGCGCGATGGGCGAGGTGTACCTGGCGCAGCGCGCCGGGCTGACCCGCCACGACGCCCTGAAGATCCTGCCCGCGGCGATGACCGCCGACGTCGAATTCCGGGAGCGCTTCACCCGGGAGGCCCAGACCGCCACCAGTTTGCATCACCCGCACATCGTGGACGCCCACGAACGCGGCGAGTCCGACGGCCGGCTGTGGACCGCGATGGACTACGTCGACGGCAGCAGCGCCACCGAGGCGGTCACCGAGCGGCATCCCGGCGGGATGCGCTCGGTGCTGCGCTCGGGGTCGTGGCGGCGCTCGCGGACGCGCTGGATTACGCGCACCGGCGCGGGATCCTGCACCGCGCCGTCAAACCCAGCAACGTGCTGCTCACCAACGACAACGAACCGCGAATCTTGCTGGTCGACTTTGGTATCGCGCCCATCGGGCAGACACCGGCCACCCTGCACTACGCCGCGCCCGAACAGGTCACCGGCGGCGTCGTGGACGAGCGCACCGACCAGTACGGCCTGGCGGCCACCGCCGTCTATCTGTTGACCGGGGCGCCGCCGCAGCAGCACTCCGACCTGGCGGTACCCAGGCTCGGCGACCGGCGCCCCGACCTGGCCCCGCTCGACGACGATCTGGCGGTCGCGTTGGCC
>PPEA01000392.1 GCA_002967005.1 Mycobacterium talmoniae | reverse complement strand
CGGCGGCGCTGCGTTCGGCCCGGCGGGCGCGGACCTCGGAGAACACGAAGTAGCCCAACCCCAGCGGCGCGATGATCCCGAACGCGATCCACTGAATGCCGTAGGACAGGAACGGTCCGGAGTCCAGGTGTGGCAGCCCGATCACCCCCAGCCCGCCGGGCTGGTCGTCGACCAGCTGCAGATAGGACCCGGCCAGCGGCACCCCGGTCAGCGCGGCCACCTGCTCGACGCTGATCGAATACACCTGGGTGAAGCCGTCGGCGAGCAGCGGGTCCTTGCCGGGCGCCTCGGCGTCGCGCAGCCGCGCGGTGATGCTCACCGTCCCGGTCGGCGGCGGCGGGATCGGCGGCACCCGCGAACCCTGCTCGGGCCGTACGTAGCCGCGGTTGACCAGCACCGTCGGGCCGTGGTCGACGGCGAACGGGGCCAGCACCTTAAACGCCGGGTTGCCGTCGACCGGCTGCAGCCGCACCAGCACCTGCTTGTCCGCCAGGTAGTGCCCGACGGCGGTGACCCGTTGCCACTGCGCGTCCGGCGCCGACGAATCCTGGTGCGGCAGCAGTGATGTCAGCGGCACCGGGTCGGCGGTCAGGGAGTGCTCGATCTGGCTGTTCTCCCGGGAGGTCCGGGTGTTCTTGCCCAGCTGCCACGGCGCCAGCACGGTGAAACACAGGTAGGCGAAGGCGGCCACCACCACGGCCAGGGCCAGCCAGCCCGGCCGCAGCAGAAAAGCCCAGCGCCGCATCAGTGTTGCCCGTTGCTCAATCGGTCATCGACCCAGGCGTGCAGCCCGGGCAGCGCGGCGTCGATGACGGTGTAAGTGTCTTCGAAGTCGGCCTGGTCGCCGTAGTAGGGGTCCTCCACGTCGAGGGCATGCGCGCCGGAGCGGGGATCGAAGGACCGCAGCATCCGAATCCGATCGGGGTCCACACCCAACTGGTGCAGCAGCCGAACGTGGTTGCGGCCCAGCGCGATCACCAGGTCGGCGTCCAGGTGGTCGGCGCCGACCTGCGCGGCTCGGTGTTCGGTGGGGTAGCCGTGGGCGCGCAGCACCCGGTTGGCGCGCTCGTCGGCGCCGCTGTCGACATGCCAGTCGCCGGTGCCCGCGCTGGTGACCCGCACCGCGTCGCCCAGCCCGCGTTGCGCGATCTGGGCGGCGAACATCTTCTCCGCCATCGGCGAGCGGCAGATGTTGCCGGTGCACACGAAGGTGATGTGCAACTTGGGGTCAGACACCGCGCGGCGACGATGCAGGCCCGGCAGGGCCTGAGGAGGAGTCGGGCGTTCAGACACCGAGCACCTCCCGCAGTTCGGCGACGGTCGCGACCCGTGCCACGTCGGCGTCGTCGGCGAAATCGGACTGCCCGTAGCCCCAGCCGACCACCACCGTGTCGATGCCGTGGCTGGCGGCGCCGGCCACGTCGTGGGCGCGGTCACCGACCATCAGCACCCGCTGCGGCAGCGGGGCCAGCTGGGCCAGCGCGTGGGCCAGCACGTCGGCCTTGGCCGCGCGGGCCCCGTCGACGCTGGCCCCGGCGATGACCTCGAAATGGTCGTCGAGCCCGAAGTGGGCCAGGACGCGCCGCGCGGTCGGCTCGGCTTTGGAGGTGGCCACCGCCAGCCGCACCCCGGCCGCCCGCAGATCGGCCAGCAGCGGCGCGATCCCGTCGAACACGCTGTTCATCGCCCAGCCGCGGCTGGTGTAGTCGGCCCGGTAGGCGGCGACCGCGGCCTCGGTGCGCTCACCCAAACCCATCGCGGCGAGGGTGTGGTGCATCGGCGGGCCGACCAGGGTGGCGGCCAGGTCCCCGTCGGGCACCGCGGCGCCGACGTGCTGCAGGGCGTGGCGGAAGCTGGCCACGATCCCTTGTGCCGAGTCGGTCAAGGTGCCGTCCAGGTCGAAGATCACCAGCTGGGGGCGGGTGTCGGGGAGCGCGCGCGTCACGGCCCCATTGTCCCCGACGCGGCGGCGCGCGGTGTCGCGGTGCCGTCCTCATGTCACCGGCGCTCGGTCTGGCACGTGTGCACCGGAATGGCTGGGGTGTGCCGTTGCGTCCGCCTCTGAGCGACAACGCACCGATGTCAGACCCGCGTGCGACGGTCTGAGGACGAATTGCAGGGACCTGAAGCGGACCGGGCACAAAGTGAATGAGCGCAGTCAATCGGCGCAAGCGGACGGACCCCGTCGTTACCCGACGGTCGGCGGTGACGGCGGGGACGTGCCATTCACGCCGGACAATGCGCCCAAAGTCACCGATGCGCAACTAGCGCACATCCTCGTAGGGAAGCCCAAGAAGAACGGCTGGAGCGGCGGACACGGCTTCGGTGCGGGTAAGGGCAAATCGGAGTTTCCCGAGTCCTGGGACCGGACGAAGATCAGGGACGCGATCGACCAGGTTCTCGTTCAACCAGCCGAGATAATCCGAAAGGGCTCGACGTTGTATTTTCGCGCTTCCGTCGACGGGTTGCCCCTGGCGGTACGGGTGAAGGGGCGTGTCCATGGTCGGGTGCAGGTATGGACCGCGTATCCGGATTTGCCAATAGAATAGCGGCTATGACTGACCACGAGCTTGCCGAGCAGCTACTCGCTGTGGTCAATCCCAGTGGTGACGATGTGCTTGAGGGCGCAATCCGCGCTGGCGAGGATGCCGCTGCGATTATCGACCTTGTGGAGCAGGCCGCGATCCGACGGGTCCGTTTGTCACAGGTACTCGTGGACGCGGTTGCCGATTTTGCTGATGACGCAGCTCTGGATCGCGACGATATTGCTGCCATCCGCGAGGACTTGGCCAAGTTACGCGCCGCAAACTCCGTCTTGCGGTAACGCGTGCTCGGGTGCGCCAACTGGTAGAGCGGCCGTACTTAAAATCCGGTGGCTGTGGGTTCGAGTCCCTCCCTGAGCACCTGCTGGGGTAGGCAAATTGGTAAAGCCGCGCGCCTCAAAAGCGCGTGTATGTGGGTTCGAATCCCACCCTCAGCACCACAACTTCCGGCGTTGATCAGCGTTGAGCACATCGACACATCCGTCACGCGACAACAATCCGTCGGCACTGCGTTGGCCCGGTCGGTAGGCAGGATGTCGAGACGGTGGCGTGAAGGCTGTCCCGGTGCCACGCCGCCTTCCAAGGCGACCACCGGCGCAGGCAAGGAATGGAGCTTATCCCGATGTGCCCACCTGCGCCGTTGCACCGCGCACTAGGGTTTGACGGGTGGCGAGTCTGGATCCGAGCGGGCCGATCCCGCGGGCGGCGGCGCGCTACCACGGTGATCAGGCCGCTGAACCCGGCATGCTGGACTTCGCCGTCAACGTCCGCCACCGGCGACCGCCGGACTGGCTGCTGGCCGCGCTGGCGGCCCGGCTGCCGGACCTGGCCCGTATCCCAGCGGGGACGACGAGCGGGCCGCCGCGCAGGCGGTCGCGACCGGCACGGGCGGACCCGCGACGAGGTGGCGCTGCTGGCCGGGGCCAGCGAGGGGTTCGCGCTGCTGCCCAACCTGGGTGTGAGGCTGGCGGCGCTGATCGCGCCGTCGTTCACCGAACCGGAGGCCGCGCTGACCGCGGCCGGGGTGCGCGCGATCGTGCACCCGGGCGGCTCGGTCCGCGACGACGAAGTCACCGCCGCGGCCACCCAGGCCGGGGTGACCCTGTACCTGACCGGGGCCCGCCACTTCGCCCACTAAAAGCCCTGCACACACCGTGCGCGACCCCAGCACGCTTTACAAAAAGATTGCAGGCACTTACTATCTAACGGATAGTTCGCTGATCGCCCGCAGTCGCGGAGCGACGCGATGAGCAGGGGTGGCGCTAATGGCCTACGACGTGATCATTCGCAACGGCCTGTGGTTTGACGGCACCGGCCGGGCCCCGCAGGTCCGCACGCTGGGCATCCGGGACGGCGTGGTGCGCACCGTGTCCGCCGATCCGGTCGACGAAACCGGCTGCCCCGACGTGATCGACGCCGCGGGCAAGTGGGTGGCGCCGGGCTTCATCGACGTGCACACCCACTACGACGCCGAGGTGCTGCTCGATCCGGGGCTGCGGGAGTCGGTGCGCCACGGTGTCACCACGGTGCTGCTGGGCAACTGTTCGCTGTCCACGGTGTACGCCGACTCCGAGGACGCCGCCGACCTGTTCAGCCGCGTCGAGGCGGTGCCGCGCAAGTTCGTGCTGGGCGCGCTGCAGGCGAAGAAGACCTGGTCGACGCCCGCGGAGTACGTCCGCGCCCTCGACGCGCTGCCGCTGGGGCCCAATGTCGGCTCGTTGCTTGGTCATTCCGATCTGCGGGCGGCGGTGCTGGGGCTGGACCGGGCCACCACGCCCGGGGTCCGGCCGACCGCGGCCGAGTTGGACCGGATGGCCGCGCTGCTCGACGAGGGGCTGGCCGCCGGACTGCTCGGCATGTCCGGGATGGACGCGGCCATCGACAAGCTCGACGGTGACCGGTTCCGGTCGCGGGCGCTGCCGTCCACCTTCGCCACCTGGCATGAACGCCGCAGGCTGATCGGTGTGCTGCGCCACCGCGGCCGGATCCTGCAGAGCGCGCCCAACGTGAAGAATCTGCTGTCGGGGGTCCAGTTCTTCCTGGCCAGCAGCCGGATGTTCGGCCGCCGCCGCGGCGTCCGGATGAGCCTGCTGGTCTCTGCCGACACCAAGTCGATGCCCGCCTCGACCGCAATCCTGGGCCCGCTGACCCGGCTGCTCAACACCGCGCTGACCTCGTCCGTGCGGTTCCAACACCTGCCGGTGCCGTTCGAATTGTATTCCGACGGCATCGATCTGCCCGTCTTCGAAGAGTTCGGGGCCGGCACTGCGGCCCTGCATCTGCGGGACCAGTTGGAGCGCAACAAATTGCTGGCCGACGTCGAGTACCGCCGCAAGTTCCGGCGCCAGTTCGACCGGCGCAAACTGGGGCCGACGTTGTGGCACCGCGACTTTCACGACGCGGTGATCGTCGAATGCCCCGACCACAGCCTGATCGGCAAAAGCTTCGGGCAGATCGCCCACGAGCGCGGGCTGCACCCGCTGGACGCGTTCCTCGACGTGCTGGTCGACAACGGCGAGCGCAACGTCCGGTGGACCACCACCGTGGCCAACCACCGGCCCAAACAACTCGACAAGCTGGCCGGCGAGCCCACCATCCATCTGGGGTTCTCCGATGCCGGTGCGCACCTGCGCAACATGGCGTTCTACAACTTTCCGGTGCGGCTGCTCAAGCGGGTGCTCGACGCGAACACCGCCGGCCATCCGTTCCTGTCCGTCGAACGGGCGATCTATCGCCTCACCGCCGAAGTCGCGGACTGGTTCGGCCTGCAGGCCGGGACGCTGCGGGAAGGCGACCGCGCCGATTTCGTGGTGATCGACCCTGCGGGGCTGGACGATTCGGTGGACGGCTACCACGAGGAAGCGGTCCCGTTCTACGGCGGTCTGCGCCGGATGGTCAACCGCAACGACGCGGCCGTGGTCGCCACCGGCGTCGGCGGTGCGGTGGTGTACCGCCACGGTGAATTCCGCGCCGGGTACGGTACGACGGTGAAGTCCGGGCAGTTCTTGCGGGCCGGTGCCCGTCAACCGCAGCACGCCTGACATGGCCCGCACCCAGCAGCAACGCCGCGAGGCCACCGTCGCGCGGCTGCTCGACGCCAGCATCGCCACCATCGCCGAGATCGGCTACGCCCGGGCGTCGGCCAAGGTGATCACCGCCCGCGCCGGGGTTTCGGACGGGGCGCTGTTCCGGCACTTCGACACCATGGGTGACTTCATGGCCGCCACCGCCCACGAGGTGTCGCGCCGGCAGCTGGACCTGTTCACCAAACGCGTCGCGGAGATCCCCGCCGACCGGTCGCGCTGGAAGCGGCGCTGACCATCCTGGCCGATCTGACCGGCAACGCCACCAACGCCGTGCTGTACGAGCTGATGATCGCCGCCCGCACCGACGACAAACTGCGGGTCACGTTGCGCAACGTGCTCGCCGACTACCGGGCGAAGATCTTCGACGCCGCCCGTGCCCTGCCCGGCGCCGACGGGTTTCCCGCCGACCTGGTGCCCAACCTGGTGGCGCTGGTCACCAATAGCTTTGACGGCGCGGCGCTCGTGGAAGCGGTGCTGCCGCAGCCGGATCTGGCGGCCAAGCGCATTCCGCTGTTGCTGTCGCTGCTCGCCTCGGTGCCGAGCGGCCAGCCCGACTAGGCGCTGGCCTCGTCGGGCACCGTCATCACGTAGTCGATGAACGTGGCGATCTCCCGGACCGCCCGGCGCGCATCGGGGTTCACGTCGAAGCTGAGCTGGAACATGTGCATCGACTTGTGCCACACCTGCACCCAGGACGGCACCCCGGCGGCGGTGAGCCGCTCGGCCAACACGTGGGTGTCGCCCAGCAGCATCTCGTGGGTGCCGACCTGCAGCAGGCACGGACCCAGGCCGCGCAGATCGGCGTCCGGCGGCATCAGCGGCAGCTCCCGGGTGCCGTTGACGGTGGCGAAGACGTCGTAGATGAACTTGACCGTCATAAACGGGAACAGCACGTCGCGATGGGTTTTCAGGGCCCGATACTTGAGGTCCATGTCCGACGACGTCAACGGCGACAGCAGCGCCTGCCCGGCCGGCACCGGCAGCCCGGCGTCGCGGACCGCCAGCGCGGTCAGCGCCGCCATCAAACCGCCGGCGGAATCCCCGGCCAGCCACGATGCGCTCCGAGGCAAACCCCAGCGACAGCACCTGGCGGTAGGCGTCGACGCCGTCGGCGATCGCCTCCTCGACACCGGCCTGCGGCGCCAACCGGTAGCCGACGTTGAGCACCTGCGCGTCGGCGGCCTCGGACAGCTTGCTGACGAACCGGCGGTGGGAGTTGAGGCCCAGCGTCACCAGCGCCGACCCGTGGAAGTAGACGATCACCCGGTCGGAGTTCCGCGCGGCCGGGGCGATGACCCATTCGGCCGGGCAGTTCGGCAAGGTGACCGTCGTCACGGCGGTGCCCGGCAGCGGCGGCACCACCCGCAGCGGCTTGTCGATCACGTCGAGCCGGGCGCGTTGCAGCAGGTCCGGGCGGATCCGGTTGATCACCAGGCCGATCAGGGTCAGGGCGCCGAGCACCGGCCGAACGAAGATGGCGGTCAACGTGCCCAGCATCCGGGACTGCCAGCAGGCCGGTCCGTAGTGGGCGGTCGCGGGCCGGTCCTCCCAATCAGGCAAATTCACGGTACCAAGGGTATCGGGTACGCCCGGCCGCGCCGAAATCGGCGGGGAAATGTCTGGCCGCGCAGACGGGCGGTCCGCCATACTTGGCCGCGTGTCCGATCAGCCGCCGCCCGAACCGGGTGAGTTCCGCGCCAAGCCGGGTTCGGCGCGTCGCTCACCGCAGGAGAAGAAGCGGCTGAGCTACGACCGGGACTGCCGCAACTGCTACGGCGAGAACGACAAGTCGTCCCGCAAGGCGATCCGCTTCCACAAGCGGCGGGTCAACAAGACCAACCGCCACCATGACCGCCAGGCCCTGCAGCGCTCCACCGGCCCACGCCAACCCGACACCGAGGACCTCACCGAGCAGCGGCTGCACGCTCGGAAACGCAAGAAATGGCAGAAGGGGGCCGACGCGCCGCTGGGCGGCTACGTCAACGTCAAACTGAGACGTCGCCGCGGCGAGAGCCGGTACGACGACAGCACTTGGAACCAGCGGGTGTGGGAGTACCGCAGCTGAATCCGAACGCCTGGTATGACGGGGTGGCGACCGCGTCGTAGCGTGGAGTGGTGACTTCACCGCAGACGCTGCCCCGCACCCTCGGCGAATTGCGCGCCGCCGGCCACCGCGAGCGGGGGATCAAAGCCGAAATCCGGGAGAACCTGCTGGCCCGCCTCGCCGAAGGCGCCGATGGTGAAGCGATCTGGCCGGGGATCTGGGGCTTCGACGACACCGTGATCCCGCAGCTGGAGCGGGCGCTGATCGCCGGTCACGACTTCGTGCTGCTCGGCGAACGCGGCCAGGGCAAGACCCGGCTGCTGCGGTCGCTGGTCGGTCTGCTCGACGAGTGGACGCCGGTGATCGCCGGCGCCGAGCTCGGCGAGCATCCCTATTCGCCGATCACCCCGGAGTCCATCCGGCGCGCCGCCGACCTCGGCGACGAGCTGCCGGTGGCGTGGAAACACCGCAGCGAGCGCTACACCGAGAAGCTGGCCACGCCGGACACCAGCGTGGCCGACCTGGTCGGCGACATCGACCCGATCAAGGTCGCCGAGGGCCGCACCCTGGGCGATCCGGAGACCATCGCCTACGGCCTGATCCCGCGGGCGCACCGCGGCATCGTCGCGGTCAACGAGCTGCCCGACCTGGCCGAGCGCATCCAGGTGTCGATGCTCAACGTGATGGAGGAACGCGACATCCAGGTGCGCGGCTACACGCTGCGGCTGCCGCTGGACGTGCTGGTGGTGGCCAGCGCCAACCCGGAGGACTACACCAACCGCGGCCGGATCATCACCCCGCTCAAGGACCGGTTCGGTGCCGAGATCCGCACCCACTACCCGTTGGAGCTCGACGCGGAGGTCGGTGTCATCGCGCAGGAGGCGCACCTGAGCGCGCAGGTGCCCGACTATCTGCTGCAGGTGATGGCCCGGTTCGCCCGCTACCTGCGCGAATCCCGCTCCGTTGACCAGCGCTCGGGGGTGTCGGCCC
>PPEA01000391.1 GCA_002967005.1 Mycobacterium talmoniae | reverse complement strand
CGCCGATGCCGACCAGCAGCCCGGCCGCCGGGCCCGCGCCGGATCAACTGCTCGACGGCGCCTACCAGGTCGACGTCAACCGGACCCAGCAGACGTTCAACGGCACCCCGGCCCCGCAGCCGCCCAACGTCAGCACCTGGTGGGCGTTTCGGTCCTCCTGCAGCGCCAGCGGATGTGTCGCCACCGGTATCCAGCTCGACGACACCGACCACCAGCGGGTCAACCCGGCCGCCGCCAGTCAGCTGCTGGTGCTGGATTTCCGCGACGGCGCCTGGCAGTCGCGGCCGCAAACGCTGCGGTTCCCGTGCGTGGGACCGAACGGGGCGGCGGACAAGGAAACCACGACCCAGGCGCTGCGGCTGCAGCCGCAGCCGCACGGGCCGATGCACGGTGTGATGACCGTCACCGTCGAAACCGATGAGTGCGGTCAGCGCGGCGGCAACATCGAAATACCCGCCGTCGCCGGACGAGTCGGCGCGGTGCCGCCCGGCGTCACCGTGCCCCGATGAGCCCCGGCCCGGTGTTGGTCGCGCAATGGGCGAGGTCACGCGCGTAATGGGGTAGCGTCACGCAGATAGCGTGAACCCGAGTAGGCACGGTCTGGACTTAGCACTCCCGGCGATGCGCCCGCGAAATGCCCGACGCCTAAGGAGACCGATGTCGACTGCCTACACCGATGGGGACCTGCTGCGCGAACTCGAACCGACCGTGGAGGCCAACCTCAATCGGCACCTGTCGGCGACCACCGACTGGCAGCCGCACGATTACGTCCCGTGGGGTGAGGGACAGAACTACGCGGCGTTGGGCGGCGCCGACTGGGACGTTGCCGAATCGCGGCTGTCGAAGCTGGCGCGGATCGCCATGGTCACCAACCTGCTCACCGAGGACAACCTGCCCTCCTACCACCGTGAGATCGCCCAAAATGTAGGGATGGACGGCGCCTGGGGCGCCTGGGTGAACCGCTGGACCTGCGAGGAAAACCGGCACGGCATCGCGTTACGCGACTACCTGGTGGTCACCCGGGCGGTGGACCCCATCCAGCTGGAGACGGCCCGCGTCGAACAGGTGACCGCCGGCTTCAGCCCCGGTCAGCAGGGCCAGGGCGTGGTCTTCGCCGACACCCTGTTCGACTCCATCACCTATGTGACGTTCCAGGAGTTGGCCACCCGGGTCTCCCATCGCAACACCGGTAGGGCCTGCGGCGACCCGACCGCCGAGGGGTTGCTGCGGCGCATCTCCAACGACGAAAACCTGCACATGATCTTCTACCGCAACGTGATGGAAGCCAGTCTCGAGATCGCCCCGAACCAAGCGATCGAGTCGATCCGGCGCATCCTGACCCACTTCCAGATGCCGGGTTTCTCGATGCCCGACTTTCGGCGCAATGCCGTCACCATGGCCGTCGGCGGCATCTACGACACCCGGCAGCACCTCGACGATGTGGTGATGCCGGTGCTGCGCAAATGGCGCATTTTCGATCGCACCGACTTCAGCGGCGAGGGGGAGAACCACCGCGACCAGCTGGCCACCTTCCTGCACGGCCTGGAGGCGGAGGCGACGAAGTTCGAGGAATCCCGGGACCGTTACCTGGCGCGGGAAAAGCGCAGGGCCGCAGCAAAACTGGGCTAAGAATTACAGCGAGCCGACGGCCGCCTGCGGGCTCTGCGCGAAGCCCCAATCCAACAGGCTGGCGGCCTGATCCCAGTACGTCGGGCCGCCCTCGTGGATCAGCCCGTACATCATCGCGATCACCAGCCGGCGGCCGTTGCGGGCGGCGGCGCCGACAAACGTCTTGCGGGCGGCGTTGGTGAACCCGGTCTTGCCGCCGATCGCACCGGGATAGCGCTGCAGCAACTCGTCGGCGTTGAGGATCTGCTTCTCGCCGGTATCGGTGGGGAACATCGCCGACGGCTCCGCGGTGATCAGCGCGAACACCGGATTGGCCAGCGCAGCCCGGAAGATCACCGCCAGATCGTGCGGGGTGGTCGACCCCGAACCGCCCGGGCCGTCCAGCCCGGAGGGGGTGGCGGCGTGGGTGCTGGTGGCGCCGATCGCGGCGGCTTGGCGTTCATCTTCGCCACCGCGGCATCAGCGCCGCCGAGCATCTCGGCCAACGTGTTGGCGGCGTCGTTACCGGACACCAGCAGCGTCGCATCCAGCAGCTGGCGGGCGGTGTAGCTGCGGCCGGGTTTGATCCCGACGCAATTGCACTCCACCTCGGTGTCGGCGGGGGTGGCGACCACACTGGAATCCAGGTTCAGCTCATCGAGCGCCACCAGCGCCAGCAGCACCTTGATGGTGCTGGCCGGCGGGTGGACCGCGTAGCCGTTGCTTTCGGCCAGGATCTGCCCGCTGTCCAGGTCGGCGACGATCCAGTTCGGCGCCGGGCCGGCCGGGATGGGAACCGAGCCCGCGGGCTGGGACACGTCGGCCGAGGCGGTGGGCGCCAGGGTGACCACCCCCGCCACGGCGACCGCGACGCACGCGATGAACTTCCGCATGGGCGCTGAGCCTAGCTGCGGCAATTGATCGTGTTCAATCGAGGAATGCTGAGCCAGGCCGAAATTTCCGACCGGTGGCAGATCCAGCAACTGCTGGTCGACTATTCCACCGCCATCGACCTCCGCCGATTCGACGACCTCGACCACGTGTTCACCCGCGACGCCTACATCGACTACCGCGCCATGGGCGGAATCGACGGCCACTATCCGGAGGTCAAGGCGTGGCTGAGCGAGGTGTTGCCGGCCTTCGCCAACTATGCCCACATGCTGGGCCTGCCGTCGATTCGGGTCGACGGTGACCGCGCCGCCGCCCGCACCTTCTGTTTCAATCCCATGGTGTTCGCCGGCGACAAACCCACCACCATGCTGTTGGGGCTGTGGTACGACGACGAGTTCGTCCGCACCGGGGCGGGCTGGCGGATGAGTCGGCGCGTCGAGACCAAGTGCTTCGACCGGGTCGGGTGACGCCGTTGCGCTATGAGTCCGATACCCGGGTGATTGAACGTGCCCTCGTCGACGTCGACCTGGCCGCGGCGACGGCCGCGGTCCGTCGGCTGAGCCCGCCGCAGACCGTGGACGTGCTGGAACGGCTGAATCGGCAGCAGCGCGCCATCCTGTACCGGCTGCTGACCAAAGAGCAGGCCCTTGCGGTGTTCGAGGATCTCGAACCGACGCTGCAGGGTGATTTGGTGGGTGCGTTGCAGCAGGAGGACGTCGCCATCCTGTTCGCCGATCTGGACCCCGACGACCGGGTCGAGTTGCTCGATGAGCTGCCCGCATCGGTGGCCCGACGGTTGATCCAGGGGCTCCCGCCGCATGAGCGGGGCCTGACCGCGACCGTCCTGGGCTATCCGCACGGGTCGATCGGGCGGCGGATGAGCCCGGAGTTCGTCGCGGTCCGGTCGGATTCCACTGCCGCGCAGGCGTTGTCGCGTGTTCACCAACGCCTCGAGGACGCCGAAACCGTCTACACCCTGCCGGTCACCGACGACCGACGCACCCTGGTCGGGGTGGTCAGCCTGCGTGATCTGCTGCGGGCGTCGCCGGCCACCCCGATCGGCGAGCTCATGCAGCCGGCGCACCCGGTGCGGGCCACCGACGACGCCGAGACCGCCGCCCGGCACTGCGCCGACCTGAAGGTCCTGGTGCTGCCGGTGGTGGACAACGAGTCGCGGCTGGTGGGCATCCTCACCGTGGACGACGCGCTGCGCATCCTGGACACCGCCGAGACCGAAGACCAGGCCCGCACCGGCGGCACCGAGCCGCTGCGGCGACCGTATCTGGCCAGCCCGATCCGCAACCTGGTCCGGGCCCGCGTGGTCTGGCTGCTGGTATTGGCGGTGGGCGCCACGTTCACCGTGCAGGTGCTGTCGGCGTTCCGCGGGACCCTGAGCCACGTGGTGGCGCTGGCGCTGTTCGTCCCGCTGCTGATCGGCACCGGCGGCAACACCGGCAACCAGGCCGTCACCACCGTGACCCGGGCGTGGCGCTGGGGGACATCGGCCCGCGCGACACCGCCAAGGTGGTGGCCCGCGAATTCCGGGTGGGGCTGATGCTCGGCCTGCTGCTCGGGTCGGTGGCGTTCGTGCTGGCCAGCGTGGTCTACAACCGCTCGCTGGGCGCGGTGATCGGCTTGTCGCTGCTGGCCGTGTGCACCATGGCCGCCACCGTCGGCGGGGCGATGCCGTTGGTGGCCCGCGCCCTGCACGCCGACCCGGCGGTGTTCTCCAACCCGTTCATCAGCACCTTCGTCGACGCGACCGGTTTGGTGATCTACTTCCTGATCGCCAAGGCCGTGCTGCCCATCTGAGGCTGGATTACCGGCGCCGCGGCGCGTTATGGCAGGATAGGCGGCTGTCCGCCGCGCGACTACGCGCCGCTCGGCGGTCATTACACGCAAGGCAAAACCGGGTCTGGGTACTCCCGCCCCGACCGCTGAATTGCAGCGTGACACCACAGGAGATACCCGCATGGCTGTCAAGATCAAGCTCACCCGGCTTGGCAAGATCCGCAATCCCCAGTACCGCATCGCCGTCGCCGACGCGCGCACCCGCCGCGACGGCCGCGCGATCGAGGTCATCGGCCGCTACCACCCCAAAGAAGAGCCCAGCCTGATCGAGATCAACTCCGAGCGGGCCCAGTACTGGCTGTCGGTGGGCGCCCAGCCGACCGAGCCGGTGCTCAAGCTGCTGAAGATCACCGGGGACTGGCAGAAGTTCAAGGGTCTGCCCGGCGCGAGGGCACCTTGAAGGTCAAGCCGCCCAAGCCCTCCAAGCTGGAGCTGTTCAACGCCGCACTGGCCGAGGCCGAGGGTGGGCCGACCACCGAGGCCGCCACCCCCAAGAAGAAGAAGGCCCCGGCCAAGAAGGCCGACAAGGCCGAGGCCAAGGCTGAGGACGCCGAGGCCAAGCCCGCCGAGGGCGGCGAGCAGGCCGAGACCGAGAGCTGACCCGCCGATGAGCACCGTCGTCGTCGACGCCGTCGAGCATCTGGTTCGCGGGATCGTCGACAACCCCGATGACGTCCGGGTTGACCTGGTCACCAACCGACGCGGCCGCACCGTCGAGGTGCACGTGCACCCCGATGACCTCGGCAAGGTGATCGGCCGCGGCGGGCGCACCGCCACCGCGCTGCGCACCCTGGTCACCGGGATCGGCGGCCGCGGTATCCGCGTCGACGTGGTGGACACCGACCAATAAGCACCGCGGAGCTCTGATGGAGCTGACAGTCGGGCGGGTCGTCAAGGCGCACGGGATCACCGGCGAGGTCGTCGTCGAGGTGCGCACCGATGACCCCGACGCCCGGTTCGTGCCCGGGGCCGCGTTGCGCGCCCGCAAATCCGGCAGCCCCGAGCGCAGCTACGTCATCGACACCGTCCGCGAGCACGGCGGGCGGCTGCTGGTGCGGCTGGCCGGGGTGGCCGACCGCGACGCGGCCGACGCGCTGCGCGGCAGCCTGTTCGTCATCGACTCCGACGAACTGCCGCCGATCGAGGACCCCGACGAGTTCTACGACCACCAGCTGGAAGGGTTGCGGGTGCAGACCACGGCCGGTCAGCAGCTCGGCACGGTGACCGAGGTGCTGCACACCGCCGCCGGGGAACTGCTCGCGGTGCGCCGGGAGGGCGCCGCCGAGTTGCTGGTGCCGTTCGTGGCCGCGATCGTCACCTCGGTGTCGCTGGACGCGCAGACGATCGAAATCGATCCGCCCGAGGGCCTGCTGGAGCTGGGGACCTAGTGCGTATCGATGTCGTGACGATCTTCCCCGACTACCTGGAGCCGCTGCGACAGTCGTTGCCGGGCAAGGCGATCCAATCCGGGCGGGTCGAGCTGGGGGTGCACGACCTGCGCCGCTGGACCCACGACGTGCACCGGTCGGTGGACGACGCGCCCTACGGCGGTGGACCGGGGATGGTGATGAAGGCCCCGGTGTGGGGCGCCGCGCTCGACGAGCTGTGTTCCCCGGACACCTTGCTGGTGGTGCCCACCCCGGCCGGGGTGCTGTTCAGTCAGGCCACCGCCCAGCAGTGGACCGGCGAGGGGCACCTGGTGTTCGCCTGCGGGCGCTACGAAGGCATCGACCAGCGGGTCATCGATGACGCGGCCCGGCGGATGCGGGTGGCCGAGGTGTCGATCGGTGACTACGTGCTGCCCGGCGGCGAGGCGGCGGCGCTGGTGATGATCGAGGCGGTGCTGCGGCTGCTGCCCGAGGTGTTGGGCAATCCGGCGTCGCACCACGACGATTCGCACTCGCCGGGCACCGATGGGCTGCTGGAGGGGCCCAGCTACACCCGGCCGCCGAGCTGGCGCGGGCTCGACGTCCCGGAGGTGCTGCTGTCGGGCAACCATGCGCGGATCACCGCCTGGCGTCAGCAGGCCTCGCTGCAGCGCACCCGGGAGCGCCGCCCCGACCTGCTGGACTAGCCGCGGTAACCAGGCCGCGAGTGGGAATTTCCCGACGCGACACACCGGCGAGGCGTCGGGAAATTCCCCCTCGGCGACGGGATTAGATCCGACCGCCGGGGAACATCGTCTTAACGGCCTGGGTGATGGTCTGCCGCGCGGTGGCGTCGTCGCTGGGCTGCAGCGACTCCACCACCACCACGTAGCGGTGATCGGTGCCGACGACCCCGGTCGACAGGTGCATCCAGTCGGCCCCGATGCAGCACATCCAGCCCTGCTTGACGGCGACCGGTTCGGCGTACAGGCCCTCCGGGATACCGAACCGCTGCGGGTATCCGTCGATGCCGACCGCGGTGGAGTGGGCCAGGTCGGTCATGATCACGTCGGCCCGTTCCCGGGGCAGCCCGCCGGCCCCGTCGAGCAGCATGTCGTAGTAGCGGACCAGGTCCGCGGCCGTGCTGATGGTGTTCCACCAGCGCCCGTCGCTGCCGGGCGTGGTGGCGGCCAAACCGTAGCGGGCCGCCACCCGGCTGATGATCGCGTCGCCGCCGCCCGCGCTCCAGAACTTCTCGGCGGCGTTGTCGTCGGAAGATCGCAGCATCACGTCCAGCTCGGCGCGCTCCTCCGGGGACAGCTTGGTGGCCCCGTCCGACTCGTGTAGCAGCAGATCGTCGGCGATGAATAACTTCGCCACCGACGCGGTCGCGATGTTGTGCGCCGAGCCGTTGGAGATCAGTTGACCGGTGGCGCGGTCGAGCACCGCCGCCGAGATGCTGGCGCCCTGCGCGGCCGCTTCGGCGGTGGCCTGTTCGATACGGGCCGGCAGGCCGTCGAGGTCGGGGGGTGGCCTGTCCGGCCGGCGGCACCGGGCC
>PPEA01000390.1 GCA_002967005.1 Mycobacterium talmoniae | reverse complement strand
GGTGCTGGCCGCGCTGGCCGCCGGTGCGACGTGCACCTTGCCGACGCACGCCCCCACCAGCACCGCCACCGAGGCGATGGTGAGCAGCAGCTTCGACGGCCGCGCGCGCATGGGCCTCCTCAGGACGCGTAACGCAAACTGTGAGTGGGCTCGCCGCATTCCGCCGCCCGCGCATTAGGGTACCGGAGGTCGGCCCCGCTCTCCGGTACATCTGCCACGTCAGCGTGCCTTCCGACGCTGGATAGACGGCCCGGATTTCCGGCGATTTCACCGCATGGAGGCCATCTGGCACAATTGAGCAGTTGTCGTCGAGCAGTTGCCGGCTGCCGGTTGGCTTAGCCTGCTGCACGACACGCCACAATGCCCGAATCCAATCGGCTCGGTGAGCACGCCACGCCCCCTGCGTGAGCAGCTGCCCGCAGTCGCGACCCGCAAGGAAGTGCCTTCGGAAATGAACACGCTGGACTTCGTCGACAAGGCGTCGCTGCGCGACGACATCCCGGCCTTCGGTCCTGGCGACACGGTCAACGTGCACGTCAAGGTGATCGAGGGCACCAAGGAACGCATCCAGGTGTTCAAGGGTGTGGTGATTCGTCGGCAGGGTGGCGGTATCCGCGAGACGTTCACGGTGCGCAAGGAAAGCTACGGCGTCGGCGTGGAGCGGACCTTCCCCGTGCATTCCCCCAACATCGACCACATCGATGTCGCGGTCCGCGGCGATGTGCGTCGCGCGAAGCTGTACTACCTGCGTGAGCTGCGCGGCAAGAAAGCCAAGATCAAGGAAAAGCGCTGACCTGGTGGGGGGCGACCGGCGCAGCGCCCCGCGACCCGTGTGCGGCGC
>PPEA01000039.1 GCA_002967005.1 Mycobacterium talmoniae | reverse complement strand
TGTCGGCCAGTTCGACCCGGATGTCCGACCGCAGCAGGTGGGCGGCAACACGGTGGTGTCCAGCGTGCACCGGGGCGCCGCCGACCTGCGGTTCGGCGACGCCCCGGTGCTGTGGACGGCCGGGTATCCGGCGCTGTCGCCGGCGATGGGGCTGACCCACGGCGTGCACGGTATCGGTGACACCGTCGCGATCAGCGTGCACGCCGCCGAGTCGACGATCGGCGATATCGATGACTATCTGCGCCGCCTCGACGCGGCGCTCTAGGAGCTTGCCCGGCATCGAGTGTGCGGCCAGGGCGGGATTTGACGAAAAATCCCGCCCTGGACGCACACTCGGCGAAGGTCAGTCGCCGTGCAGCAGGCCGAAGCCCCAGTTCGTGCCGAACCCGCGGCGCAGCGCCAGGTGAATCCACAGCAATGCATAGGGTTCCAACAACCGGGCGAGGGCCAACTCGCCGGCGTCGACGGCCTGGAAGCCGAGCTCGCCGACCAGGCCCGCGGTGATCTCCTTGGCCGCGTCGTCGTCACCGCAGACGAACATCACCGGCGTCGCCGGCAACTGCGGGTCGTCCATCATCGGCGCGCCGATCTGGTTCATCGCCTTACACACCCGCGCCCCCGACGCCCAGCCGGCAACCTGTTCGGCGCCCGAACTCGTGTGGCCGACTTCCAATGCGGCGAAGTCTGGGGTCAGCGGGTTGGTGCAGTCGATCAGGATTTTGCCGCTCAGATCGCCGCAGGACTGCAGGGCCTGGCGGGTGCCCTGCCAGGGCGTGCACAACACGACGACGTCGGCCGCTTGGGCCGCGTCGGCGTTTGTTGTGACGCCGTCCCGGCCGGCGTACTTCTCGTCGTCGGGGTTTCGCACCCCGTACCGGACGTCGTGCCCGCGCCGTTGCCAGGCCTGTCCCAATGTGCTGCCGACCGAGCCGGCGCCGATGATCGCGAGGTGCATGGGTAGCTCGTACCACGCGCCGTCCCACCGGGGCAATACACGATCAGGGACGGGGAAGCTCTTGCCAGTCGGTCGACAGCCGCGCCGACCACTCCGGCTGGCGCCGCTGACGGAACGCGCGAACGGCCTCGGTGGCATCGGCGCTGCCCATCACCCGCAGGTGCAGGGCGGTCTCCAGGTCGGCGACCTGCTCGGCGGTATAGCCGTGGCACGCCGCATCCCACAACAGCCGTTTGGACAGTGCCGCCGACATCGGGGCAACGTTCGCCGCGATCTGCGCCGCGAGATGCAGCGCCGCGGGCACCACCTCCTCGGCCGGTAGCGACCGGTTGGCGATCCCGAACCGCAGTGCCTCGGCGCCGTCAAAGGTCCGGCCGGTCAGCAGGAGTTCGGCGGCGTTGGCCATCCCGGCGATCCGCGGCAGCGTCCAGTGCGCCATGGCGTCCGGTAGCACGCCCAGACGCACCTGCGGGATCGCGTACCGGGCGTCGTCGGCCATGATGCGCAGGTCGGCCTGCAGCGCGATGGTCAGTCCGATCCCGATCGCGTGCCCGTTCACCGCGGCGATCACCGGTTTCCGCAGCGCGAACGCCGGTGGGCTGACCGGGGACGCGCTGAAATCCGCGACGGGTGCGGCGAAGGTGTCGGTTCCCGGTGTCAGATCCGCGCCCGCGCAAAACGCCGGTGGTGTGCCGGTGAGGACGATCGCGCGCACCCGGTCGTTGTCGTCGCATTGCCGGAAGCGCTCGCCGAGCCGGCGTCCCATCTCGGCGGTAAACGCATTGCGTTTGGCGGGCCGATGCAGCGTTATCAGCGCCACTTCGCCGATCATTTCGGCAAGCACCACGTCGGTCACCGTTCTCCTCTCGTCACCCGATCCCAATATCTGATCCTGCACGCGGCGCGGGCGGGGGAGAATGGGCAGGAATGAGCAACTGGGGGGTTTACCGGGATGAGTAGTCCGTACGGCGGCGGCGAGCAGGGCGGCGACCCGCCGGGTTGGTCGTGGCCGCCCGCCTACGGTCCCCAAGCAGTTCGGGCCCGCCAACCCGGCTGGCCAGCCGCCGGCTGGTTTTCCCGCAGCAGGTGGGGCGCCGCCGGGCGGTCACCACCAGCGTCCGCGGAAGGTGGCCCTCGTCGTCGGCGCCGGCGCGGCCATCGTGGTGGTGGTGGTCGCTGTCGTGGTCGCGGTGATCATGCGCGGTGGTAACCACTCCGCCTCGACGGCGTCGTCCTCGGCCGCGGCGGCACCGACGACGCGCAATGCGCAATCGGCGACCGATTGCACGCACAGCGTGTCCAGCGGTCAGCTGCCGGTCAACGGGATGGTGTCCGCGGGGGGCTTGTCCTTCCCGCAGAGTGTCGCACCGGACTGGCGGGCCAAGCCCGAGCACCGAGTGCCCAATTCGATTGACGCGGTCTCGCTGGACGAAACGGTTTCCGAAACCGCGAGCATGAGCTGGATCGCTCAAGTGACGGTGGGCGTCACCAACTTCGATCAGTCGTTGAGTCTGGCCGACCAGGCCAAGCTGATGCTCAAATGCATTGTGGTCAGCGAACTGTACGACGGAGCGTCGGCGACCGCAGCCGGGGTGTCGGCCAAGTCCGGCCGCCTGGACGGCATCTCGACCAGCGAGATCGACGTGGCGGTCCCGGTGACCTTCGAGGATCCGACCATCAAGGGCGACGACCTGGTCATCATCGTCGTCGGCACCAGCCCCAGCACCTACTTTCTGGGCTCATCGCCGTTCGGTGATCAAGCACGCCGCGACGTGGTGCAGGCGGCGGTGAAGTCGTTGCACGTCGCCGCCGACTGACGCACTGGGTCGGCGGGGTGTGGCCGGTGCGCCGGCGATGATCTAGGTTTACACATATGTCTGTTGATGTTGCGTTGCTGATTCTGCGGCTGGTGCTGGGGCTGACGCTGGCCGCGCACGGGTTGAACAAGTTTTTCGGCGGCGGTCGCATCCCGGGGACCGCGCGGTGGTTCGCCAGTATCGGCATGAAGCCGGGCACGTTCCACGCCGTGGTCGCCGCCTCCACCGAGACGGCCGCCGGCCTGGGGCTGGCGGCGGGGCTGCTCACGCCGATCCCGGCCGCGGGATTCGTCTCGTTGATGCTGGTCGCGGCCTGGACGGTGCACCGCCACAATGGCTTCTTCATCGTCAAGGAGGGCTGGGAGTACAACCTGGTGCTGGCGGTGTCGGCGATTGTGGTGGCGACGCTCGGCGCCGGCAAATACAGCCTGGACTGGCTCGTCTTCGGACACAACTGGCTGGACGGTTGGAACGGCCTGCTGCTGTCGGCGCTGCTGGGCCTGGCCGGCGCGGTCGGGCAGTTGCTGATCTTCTACCGCCCGCCGGTCAAACAGGCCGGGTAGCCGGTGTGCCCGCTGAGATCGACGTCTATATGGCGCAAACCGCCGATTCTCGGGGCTGTATGTCAATTTGGACGTCGATTTCAGTAGCGACGCGGCGAATAGGGCAGCCCGCTGCTGGTGTTCTCGTCGATCACCACCCGGCCGCCCAGGTACGGGAACGCGCGCTGCGGGCAGGCCTCGCGGGTGCAGATCTTGCAGCCCGCCCCGATCGGCACCGCGGTGGTCGGGTCGTCGAGTGCGACCCCGGTGGAGTACACCAGCTTGTCGGCGTGCACCAGGTCGCAGCCCAGCCCGATGGCGAAGCTCTTGTGTTGGCCGAGATAACCCCGCCCCTCGGGCGGGGTGGTGGTGGCGATCCAGAAATACGATCGGCCGTCGGGCATTTGGGCGACCTGGGTGACGATCCGGCCGGGCTGGGCAAACGCGTCGTGCACCACCCATAACGGGCAGCTGCCGCCGACCCGGCTGAAATGAAACGCGGTGGCCGACTGCCGCTTTGAGATATTGCCGGCTTTGTCGATCCGGACGAAGATGAACGGCACCCCCCGTCGTCGTGGCCGCTGCAACGTCGAGAGCCGGTGACACACCGTCTCAAAGCCCACTTCGAACCGGCGGGCCAACAGGTCGATGTCGTAGCGCAAGTCGGTGGCGGCGGCATGAAACTGCCGATACGGCAACAGGAATGCACCGGCGAAATAGTTGGCGAGCCCGATCCGGGCCACGCCGCGGGACTCCGGGCTGAGCTGATCATCGCCGGCCACAATGTCCGACATCAGCTCGGACTGGGTCAGCAGCGCCAGCTGGGTGGCCAGCTGAAATGCGCGCTGGCCCGGCAGCAGCCAGTGCGCGACCCGCAACACCCCGGTGTCCGGGTCGAACGCCCGCTTCGCGCCCTCGGCCAGGGCGTTGTCGATCACCACGGTGATACCGAACCGGGTCCGCATCAGCTCCGCCAGCTGAAGATCCAGCCCGCCGATCCGCATCCCGCTGTCGGCGAACATCTGCTCGGCGGCCATATCGAGTTCGCCGATGTAGTTGTTGCGGTCGTAGAAGAAGTCGCGGACCTCCTCGAACGGCATCGGCCGATCCGCCGGCAGCGGGGTCTCGGTGATCGCATGGGAGCGATACCCCTCGAGTTCCTCGGTGGCATCGCGCAGCCGGCGGTGCATGGTGACCAGGCTGCGGCCGATTTCGGGCATCCGGGCGACCAATTCCTCGATCTGGGTGTCGCTGGCCGCGTGCTCGCCCGCGGTGGCGGTGAACAGGTCACGCAGGTCGGCGACCAGGCGCGCGTCGGAGTCGGGGGAGAAGTACTGGGTGGGCAGGTCGAACCGCTCGGTCAGCGCCAGCAGCACCGCCACCGTGATCGGGCGTTGGTCGTTCTCCAACTGGTTGACGTAGCTGGTGGACAGGTCCAGGGCGCGGGCAAGCGCCGCCTGCGTCAGCCCGCGTTCCTCGCGGAGCCGCCGCAACCGTGCACCGGAAAACATCTTGGCCACCGCCGACAGGGTACCCCAGCCCATGTTCGCAACATTCGCAAACCGGTCCGGATCAGGACGCAGAATTACACAATTACAGGGTCTTTTCCGCGGCTGCCCCGCTGCGTAGCGTGTGGATTATGTTGATGCATTCCGTTCGGACCCGGCGCAGCGCCGACGACTTTCCCCGCACCGAGCAGCTCGCCTGGAAGATCGCGGAGGTGGCCGCCGACCCGGTCGCGGTGCCCGCCGACACCGAGGCGATGGTGATCAACCGGATCATCGACAACGCCGCCGTCAGCGCCGCGTCGGTGCTGCGCGCCCGGTCACCGTGGCCCGCGCCCAGGCGCTGGCGCATCCGGCGCGCCAGGGCGGCACGGTGTTCGGCGTCGACGGCAGCTACTCGGCGGAATGGGCGGCGTGGGCCAACGGGGTGGCGGTGCGCGAACTGGACTTCCACGACACCTTTCTGGCCGCCGAATACTCCCACCCCGGCGACAACATCCCGCCGCTGGTGGCGGTCGCCCAGCAGCTGGGGGTGCGCGGCGCGGACCTGATCCGCGGCATCGCCACCGGCTACGAGATCCAGATGGACCTGGTGCGGGGGATCTGTCTGCACCAGCACAAGATCGACCACGTCGCGCATCTGGGCCCGTCGGTCGCCGCCGGGATCGGCACCATGCTGCGGTTGGACCCGGAGACCATCTACCACGCGATCGGCCAGGCGCTGCACCTGACCACCGCCACCCGGCAGTCCCGCAAGGGGCTGATCTCGAGCTGGAAGGCGTTCGCCCCGGCCCACGCCGGCAAGGTGGCCATCGAAGCCGTCGACCGGGCGATGCGCGGCGAGGGTGCCCCGGCCCCCATCTGGGAGGGTGAGGACGGGGTGATCGCCTGGTTGCTGGCCGGCCCCGAGCACACCTACCAGGTGCCGCTGCCCGGCCCCGGCGAGCCCAAACGCGCGATCCTGGACAGCTACACCAAGGAGCATTCCGCCGAATACCAGAGCCAGGCGCCGATCGATCTGGCCCGGCGGCTGCGGGAGCGCATCGGCGACCTCGAGCAGGTGGCGTCCATCGTGTTGCACACCAGCCACCACACCCACGTGGTGATCGGCACCGGCTCGAACGATCCGCAGAAGTTCGACCCGGACGCGTCCCGGGAGACGCTGGACCATTCGGTGCCCTACATCTTCGCCGTCGCCCTGCAGGACGGCACCTGGCACCACGAACGCTCGTATGCCCCGGAGCGGGCGCACCGGCCCGACACCATCGAGCTGTGGCGCAAGATCTCGACGGTCGAGGACCCGGAGTGGACCCGCCGCTACCACTCCACCGATCCGAACGAAAAGGCGTTCGGGGCCCGGGCCGAGGTGACGTTGAAAAACGGCGAGGTGATCAGCGACGAACTGGCGGTCGCCGACGCGCACCCGCTGGGCGCGCGGCCGTTCGGACGCGAGCAGTACGTCGCAAGTTCACCGAGCTTGCCGACGGCATCGTGGAACCGGCCGAGCAGCAACGGTTCCTGGCCGCGGTCGACGGGCTCGCCGACCTGAAGGGTGGCGCGCTCTCGGCGCTCAACGTCCGGGTCGACGCCACCGTGCTGGACAAGGCACCGACGATTCCGTCGGGGATCTTCCGATGATGCTGGGGGCGACCGCCAGCGCCGCCGACAAACGGGCCGCGTTTCGGGCCGGGCTGAACTCCGGGCAACTGCAACGCTTCCCGGGCGCGTTCTCACCGCTGGTGGCCAAGCTGATCGCCGAAATCGGCTTCGAGGGTGTCTACGTCTCCGGTGCGGTGCTCTCGGCTGACCTGGGCCTGCCCGACATCGGGCTGACCACGCTGACCGAGGTGGCTCACCGCGGCGCGCAGATCGCGGCGGTGACCGACCTGCCCGCCCTGATCGACGCCGACACCGGCTTCGGGGAGCCGATGAACGCGGCCCGCACCGTCACCGTGCTGGAGGACGCCGGGCTGGCCGGCTGCCACCTGGAAGACCAGGTCAACCCCAAGCGGTGCGGGCACCTGGACGGCAAGGCCGTCGTCCCGACCGCCGAGATGGTGCAGCGGCTGCGCGCGGCGGTATCGGCGCGCCGCGACCCCGATTTCGTGATCTGCGCCCGCACCGACGCCGCGTCGATCGAGGGGGTGCCGGCCGCGATCGAGCGGGCCCGGGCCTACGCCGACGCCGGCGCCGACCTGATCTTCACCGAGGCGCTGGCCGATCCCGCCGAGTTCGAGAAATTCCGCGCCGCGGTGGATATCCCACTGCTGGCCAATATGACCGAGTTCGGCAAGTCGCCGCTGCTGAGCACCCGCCAGCTGGCCGACATCGGCTATAACATGGTGATCTTCCCGGTCACCACGCTGCGGCTGGCGATGTTCGCGGTGGAATCCGGGCTGCGCGAAATCTCCGCCGAGGGAACGCAATCCGGGCTCCTAGACCGGATGCAGCACCGCAGCCGGCTCTACGAGCTGCTGCGCTACGCGGACTACAACGAATTCGATAACGCCCTCTTCAATTTCACCCTCCAAGGAGGCGACCGGTGACCGCAGCAACCGCAGAGATCCGGAAGGGCCTGGCCGGTGTGGTGGTGGACACCACCGCTATTTCCAAGGTGGTTCCGGAAACCAACTCCCTGACCTACCGCGGCTACCCGGTGCAGGATTTGGCCGCCCAGTGCAGTTTCGAGCAGGTCGCCTACCTGCTGTGGCACGGCGAGCTGCCCACCGATGCCGAGCTGGCGCTGTTCTGCCAGCGGGAACGGGCCAGCCGGCGGCTGGATCAGTCGATGCTGTCCCTGGTGACCAAGATGCCCGACAGCTGCCACCCGATGGATGTGGTGCGCACCGCGATCAGCTATCTGGGCGCCGAAGACCCCGACGAGGACGACAGCGCCGAGGCCGCCAACTACGCCAAGGCGCTGCGGATGTTCGCGGTGCTGCCGACCATTGTCGCCGCGGACATGCGTCGGCGCCGCGGGCTGGCCCCGGTCGCGCCGCACCACCAGTTGGGCTACGCCGAGAACTTTCTGCGGATGTGCTTCGGCGAGGTGCCCGAGCGGGTGGTGGTGGAGGCGTTCGAGCAGTCGATGATCCTCTACGCCGAACACGGCTTCAACGCGTCGACGTTCGCGGCCCGGGTGGTGACCTCGACCCAGTCGGATATCTACAGTGCGGTGACCGCGGCCATCGGGGCGCTCAAGGGGTCGCTGCACGGCGGCGCCAACGAGGCGGTCATGCACGACATGATCGAGATCGGCACACCGGACAAGGCGGCGGAGTGGTTGCGCGGCAAACTGTCCCGCAAAGAGAAGGTGATGGGCTTCGGCCACCGGGTGTACAAGAACGGCGACTCCCGGGTGCCGACGATGAAGGAGGCGCTGGCTCGGATCGCCGCGGCCCGCGAGGGGCATCGCTGGCTGGAGATCTACCGGGTGCTGGAGACCGAGATGGCCGAGGCGACCGGGATCAAACCCAACCTCGACTTCCCGACCGGGCCGGCATATCACCTGATGGGCTTCGACATCCCCATGTTCACCCCGCTGTTCGTGATGAGCCGTGTCACCGGCTGGACCGCGCACGTCATCGAACAGACGGCGGCCAATGCCCTGATCCGGCCGTTGAGCGCCTACTGCGGGCAGCCGCAGCGGGCGGTTAGCCGCACGAGCAGACGCAAAGGACCCCAAAAATAGCGGTTTCGTGGTGCTTATGCGTCTGCTCGCGATGGAGGTCCGGCTGCGGGCTCTCACCGCGCGAAGTGGTCGATGATCTGGACCTGGATCTCCCCGACGAGCCCCCCGAGGATGGCGCCGACCGCGATCATGAGCGGTTCGTCGTCTTTGAAGATGGGACGCATGATGGACTCGTACTGCTCGTTGGTGAGCTGGTTCATCTTGTCGGCGATGACGTGTTCGAGGTCGATGACACCCCTCGCGTAGTCCTGGGCCTCCAACAGGGTGCCGGGTAGCCGGTCGAGCACCATGTCGACCACGGTGTTCTTGAGCGCGCGGTAGCGCTTTGTACCGACGGTGAGCGCGACCAGAGGGGTGGCGACGCCGGTCTGGGCATCGATCGTGGCGTCGATCTCCTTGGCGACCAGCGCGAAGAGCTTGTCGGAGCCGGGCCCGTTGAGCACGCCGTCGAAGAGGTTTCGTGGTGCGAAGAGGTCGTCGGCGAGGATTTTGGCGTACTGGCGGGTGATCTTGTCGCGCTGGGCGAGCAGCAGCCCCCGGAGGGAGATGATGCCCAGGAACCTTTTCGGTTCCAGGGGCCGAAACAGCATGGTGAGTGCGATCCAGTCGCTGATGAAGCCGACGCCGAACCCGAAGGCGGGCATGATCCACGGGTTGTGAAAAAGTCCCCAAGCCACCATCTGCACCGAGCCGATGACCAGTCCGAAGTAGATGCCGCTGCGCCGCACGAACGCCATGGCGTCGTTGCTCACCCCGCGCATCAGATTGTTCAGCTTCGCTTTGTTGCGTACCAGCGTGGTGACCGCCAAGTACTTGATGTCGATGTAGCGACCCAGATCGGCCTTCATGTCGTTGAGCATGCTCTGCGTGATGCGGGGGGCTTGGGCTTTCACCCGTGCCTGGACCGCGTTGCGGGCCGCGGCCGGCAGCGAATCCCACAGGCCCGGCCTGATCTGCTCGGCCAATTCGCGGGCCATCTCGTCAACGGCGCGGGTGAGGGGTTCGTGAAGCGCGTTGAGTGTTTCGTTGGTGTCAAACCGGTCCAAGAGTTCCTCGGGCCGCAGCAGGTTCTCGGTGAGCAGGTCGATGGTCGTGGACCCGACCTTGCCGGCCCGCCGCGGCACCAGACCTTGCCAACCGATCCGCCCGATGCCCTTGAACTCCATCGGGCGGTACAGCATTTCGAGGGCCACGATCTTCGTGCTCCACCCGACGAAGGCGGCGACGAACGGCATGGACAGGTAGATCAGCCAGTTGGCTCCGACGTCGCGCCTGACCTCTCCCCAGTCTGCACGGCGACGACGAGCACGCTCATTCCGCATCCGGCCGCATGGCCGCTGCCCACAGCGACTGGCCCAGGTGTGACAGGCTCAGGGTCAGCTTTTCGACGCTGGCGGCCAGCGGGCCGCGGGACGCAGCCTTGACCGCCTTGAGCACCATCGTCTCGGCCATCAGCACCTCATAGTCGGCCTTCATCGCCGGGTCTTCCGGACCGGTCTCCACCAGGCCCAGATGCAGCAGATGCCCGACGTACTGCGGGACCAGGTGGGGCAGTGCGACGTTGGCGGTGCGGCCGACCAGGCACGCGTTTTCCAGCACCGGCTGCCGTGGCAGCCGGGGACGGGCCCACGCATAAACGTTGACGAGCGGTGACGCCGACCCGTCCGACAGGGCGCCGACGATCCGGGCCTCGTCGGCGACCAGCTGATCGAGCAGGCGGTGATAGAGCTCCACCTGAGAGCCCCGCGTGCTTTGGTCCAGCGCTCGGTCGAGCAGCCGCGACATCTTGGTGTTGAGCGAGTCGGCGGGCGGGGCGGCGGGGCTGGCGGCAGACTCCGCGGGTGGATGGGCGTTCAGCCGGTCCCGCAGCAGCATCACCATCTGCTCTTCCGCTCGATTCGCGAGCGATAGTCCGAGCCTGGCGATGTCGGCCATCGGCCCCAGCCAGCTGACGGGGTCGTACATGTCGTCACCTCCTCGCGTCACCGCAGTAGGGCGCGGCTCATGACGACGCGTTGGATTTGGTTGGTGCCTTCGTAGATTTGGGTGATCTTGGCGTCGCGCATCATGCGTTCGACCGGGAAGTCGGTGGTGTAGCCGGCGCCGCCGAACAACTGCACCGCGTCGGTGGTGACCTCCATGGCCACATCGGAGGCAAAACACTTGCTCGCCGCGGAGATGAACCCCAGCCCGGTCTCCCCGCGCTCGGCGCGGGCGGCCGCCGAATACACCATCAACCGGGCCGCCTCGACCTTCATCGCCATCTCGGCCAACATGAACTGCACACCCTGGTTATCACTGATCGGCCGACCGAACTGCTTGCGATCCTTGGTGTAAGCGATCGCCGCATCCAACGCGCCTTGGGCGATCCCCACGGCTTGCGCCCCGATGGTGGGGCGGGTGTGATCCAGGGTGCGCAACGCGGTCTTAAACCCGCTGCCCGGCTCCCCAATCATCCGATCCCCCGGAATGCGGCAGTTCTCGAAATACAACTCGGTGGTCGGCGACCCCTTGATCCCCAGCT
>PPEA01000389.1 GCA_002967005.1 Mycobacterium talmoniae | reverse complement strand
CCGACTCGTCACCTGAGAATCCACCCGGTGCTGACTCGGCTGCCGCCGACGCCGCGCCCGAGACGCCGGCCGACGCCGCGCCGGAGGCACCTGCCCCGACCGCGGAGCAGGCGCCCACCGAGGGTGAGCCGGCCGGCAAGAAGCGGGCGGCGCTGCGTGAAGCCGTCATCCTGGTGTCCATCGCGGTGGTGCTGTACTACCTGATGTTGACGTTCGTCGCCCGGCCCTACCTCATCCCGTCGGAGTCGATGGAACCCACCCTGCACGGGTGCCCGGGTTGTGTGGGCGACCGCATTTTGGTGGACAAGGTCAGCTACCGGTTCTCTGCGCCGCGTCCGGGCGACGTGGTCGTCTTCAAGGGGCCGCCGTCGTGGAATATCGGCTACAAGTCGATCCGGTCGCACAACGCCGCGGTGCGCGCCGTGCAAAACGCGCTGTCCGTCATCGGGTTCGTCCCGCCCGACGAGAACGACCTGGTCAAACGGGTCATCGCGGTGGGCGGCCAGACCGTGCAGTGCCGTGCCGACACCGGGCTGACCGTGGACGGCAAACGCCTCAACGAGCCGTATCTGGATCCGGCCACCATGATGGCCGACCCGACGGTGTACCCGTGTTTGGGCAGCGACTTCGGCCCGGTCACCGTCCCGCAGGGGCGGCTGTGGGTGATGGGCGACAACCGGACCCATTCGGCGGACTCGCGTGCGCACTGCGCCAACACCCCCGACGGCGTGCGCGAGCACGTGCTGTGCACCGGTGACCCGACGGCGGGGACGGTGCCGGTGGGCAACGTCATCGGCAAGGCGCGGTTCATCGCCTGGCCCCCGACGCGCTGGGGTGGTGTTGATTCGGTAAACCCGCAGCAGGGTCCCTAGCCATGGCGTCGACCTGGCCGCCGCGCCCGGTGATCCGCAAGTCCTCTGGGTTGCGCACCCTGGAGTCGGTGCTCTACCGCACCGGGCTGGGGCCGGTGGCCGGCGT
>PPEA01000388.1 GCA_002967005.1 Mycobacterium talmoniae | reverse complement strand
CGGTGCTGTTCGACTCCGGCGTGCGCAGCGGCGCCCGACATCGTCAAGGCCTTGGCGTTGGGGGCCACCGCGGTGGGGGTCGGCCGCCCGTACGCCTACGGTCTGGCGCTGGGCGGGACGGACGGCGTCGTGCACGTGCTGCGCTCGCTGCTGGCCGAGGCCGACCTGATCATGGCCGTCGACGGCTATCCGACGTTGAAAGATCTCACTCCGGAAGCGCTGCGGCGCGTCGACTAAGACCGGCGGCGCCGGTCTGGGACCGTTATGCAGTGGACGCGATCCTGGCCGAGTTCGACGACTACCTCGATCTGCAGCGAGGCCGGTCCGAGCACACCCGGCGGGCCTACCTGGGCGACCTGCGTTCGCTGTTCGCGTTCGTGGCCGACCGGTCCCGAGGCCGGCCTGGCCGGGTTGAGCCTGCCGCTGCTGCGGTCCTGGCTGGCCGCCCAGGCCGGCGCCGGTGCGGCCCGCACCACGTTGGCGCGTCGCATCTCGGCGGTCAAAACCTTCACCGCCTGGGCGACCCGACGCGGCCTGCTGTCGAGCGATCCGGCGGTGCGGCTGCAGCTGCCCAAGGCCCGGCGCACCCTGCCCGCGGTGCTGCGCCAGGACCAGGCGATGGACGCCATGCTGGCCGCGAAATCCGGGGCACAACAAGGCGACCCGTTGGCGCTGCGGGACCGGTTGATCGTGGAGTTGCTGTACGCCACCGGTATTCGGGTCTCGGAGCTGTGCGGCCTGGACGTCGACGATGTGGACACCGGACACCGGCTGCTGCGGGTGCTGGGCAAGGGCAACAAGCAGCGCACCGTGCCGTTCGGCGAGCCGGCCGCCGAGGCGTGCGGGCGTGGCTGGCGCACGGGCGTCCGGCGCTGGCCGTCGCCGACTCCGGCCCGGCGCTGCTGCTGGGGTGGCGGGCCGCCGACTGGATCCGCGGCAGGCCCGCACCGTCGTGCATCAAACCGTCGCCGCCGTGAACGGTGCCCCCGACATGGGTCCGCACGGGCTGCGGCACAGTGCGGCAACGCATCTGCTGGAGGGCGGCGCAGACCTGCGGATCGTGCAGGAGCTGCTCGGGCACACCAGCCTGGCCACCACCCAGCTCTACACTCACGTGACGGTGGCGCGGCTGCGGGCGGTACACGACCAGGCCCACCCGCGGGCGTGAGGCGCCGACCCGAGCGCGCCAATCCACGATGAGCAGGTCACCGCTGCAGCGGGACCGAAAAATGTGCACCAGCTGCGGAATCCAGGCCGCCATACTAGAAGAATGTCCGCGTGCGTCACTAGATTCGTACTGGCCGTTACCGTCACGGCGAGTATGACGCTCGGTGGCTTGGGCGCGCCGTCGGCGTGCGCCGCACCGCAAATCCCCGACTTTGGCAGCTATCCCAAGGCCGACTACCAGGACTTCGTCGTCCGAGATACGCAGGTGTACTCGGTCCGCGGTTTTCAGACACCGGATGGATTGTTCTGCACCTCGTCGTCGCATCGGGGGATGCACGCGTTGGATTGCTTCGGCGCGTTCCCCGCCGCGCCCGAGGAGGCGAATACCGTGCACCTGTTTAGCTCTGGAGCCGTGGTCAGCCCGGTCGCCTTCAAGGTCGCCACGGTCGGGCCCGCGGAATTTGAAGGCCACCCGCTTCCCCTGCTTCCGGCCGGGATCAACTACGCCTTCGACGGGGCCCAGTGCGTTCGCGATGCGCGGTGGCTGCTGGCGTGCGCGATGGGGACCGGCGACGCGCAGGACGGCTTTGTCGTCACTGCGGGCAAGACCGAGGCGTTCTAGGCCCCGAGACGGCGCAGGGCCAGTGCGAAACACGGCTAGGTCAGCAAACCGCTGATCGCCTCCAGGTCGATGGTGAGCGGATACGGCATCTCGGCGCGGTAGGAATGGATCCCTTTACCGCCATCGGCGTAGCCTGGTTCGCCCGTCTTCCGGAAGGCCCGCAGGCTCATCGCATCCGTCGGCTCCAGATCCACGATCCAGTAGTAGGGGATACCCGCGTCGGCGTACTCGGCGCGCTTGATCACGCAATCCGTGCGCCGCGACCCCGGCGACACGATCTCAACCACCAACACCGCCTCGGACGCCCGCAGTAGACCGCCCTCGGCGCGCACCCGCTCGACAGCAGACCGTTTGACCACCACCAGATCGGGACGCCGCGACGTGCCGGGCTGATCCCCGCGATCGAGCTGCAAATCGATATCCACGTCCTGAATCACCACAACCTCGTCGGGGAGCTGGGTCTTCAGCTGCTCGCACAGCACATATGACGCGAGCATGTGATCGGGTGACGGTGACGGCGACATCACGAGGTTGCCCTCTTGCAGTTCCCAGCGGTAGCGGTCATCCTCACCGAGTTGCGTGTACTCGGCGATGGTCAGCAACCGGCCGGGCGGCTCGACGAGAGCAGTCACGATCGGCTTCCGTTCCGGCACCTTGGTAGTGTCCCACGCCTCACCCACCCAGCGTTTGAGCCGAATCGGCGTCGACGCCAGCAACCCCAACGGGTCGACGTAATCGCCGCGCGACGCCGGCCCCCACATCGCCCCCCAATGCAGACACGCCCCCGCACAGCCCGGATGCCCGGCCACCAACACGCCGATCGTCGCTCCGGCCACCACCCGCTGCCCAACCCGCACGCTCGCCCGCACCGGCTCGTAACTGGTGTGCAATCCGCCAGGGTGTTCGATCGCCACCACCGGGCGCCGGGCCAGCGGCCCGGCGTACACCACCGTTCCGGCCCCGGCGGCATATACCGGCTGGTCAGGGGCGCCGGCCAAGTCCACCCCGCGGTGTCCGGGTGTCCAGTTCGGCGTCGGGGCGTCAAACGTCCGCAGCACCGCCGGGCGTGGCCGCAACGGCCACTCCAGCCGCACCGCGTCCCCGCGGGCTGGCGCCGCGCACACCAAAAAGACCAGGAGAACCAGCGTCCAGCGCATCTGCCCAGTGCACTGCGCGCCCGGCCCGGCGGCCAGTCAGTGCTGTGGACAAAGCACCTGCTCGGACCGTGTAAACTCACATCCCGCAGCTCGTGCAAGCGGGCTGACTTCGCGTGTCTGCGCCACAACCGGATACCGGACGGTCCCTGGAATCAGGGTTTCGGTATCTCAGCAGGCACCAGGGCCCGGCCTCACCCGACGCCGGGCGACAACCGACACACAAAAAGGCATAAGCATGGCCGTAGTCACCATGAAACAGCTGCTGGATAGCGGCACCCACTTCGGGCATCAGACCCGCCGGTGGAACCCCAAGATGAAGCGGTTCATCTTCACCGACCGCAACGGCATCTACATCATCGACCTGCAGCAGACGCTGACCTTCATCGACAAGGCGTACGAGTTCGTCAAGGAGACCGTCGCCCACGGTGGGTCGGTGCTGTTCGTCGGCACCAAGAAGCAGGCACAGGAATCCATCGCCGCCGAGGCGACCCGGGTTGGGATGCCGTATGTCAACCAGCGCTGGCTGGGCGGGATGCTCACGAACTTCTCCACCGTGCACAAGCGGCTGCAGCGCCTCAAGGAACTCGAGGCCATGGAGCAGACCGGCGGCTTCGAGGGCCGCACCAAGAAAGAGATCCTGGGCCTGACCCGCGAGAAGAACAAGCTGGAGCGCAGCCTCGGCGGTATCCGCGACATGAACAAGGTGCCCTCGGCGGTCTGGGTCGTCGACACCAACAAGGAGCACATCGCCGTCGGCGAGGCCCGCAAACTGGGTATCCCGGTGATCGCGATCCTGGACACCAACTGCGACCCGGACCTGGTCGACTACCCGATCCCGGGCAACGACGACGCGATCCGTTCGGCGGCGCTGCTGACCAAGGTGATCGCCTCGGCGGTCGCCGAGGGGCTGCAGGCCCGCGCCGGCCTCGGTAACGGGGAAGGGAAGCCCGAAGCCGAGTCGGCCGAGCCGCTGGCCGAATGGGAGCAGGAGCTGCTGGCCTCGGCGACCCCGGCGGCCGGCACCGAGACCACCACCGACACCACCACGGAAGGCTGAGATGGCGAACTTCACCGCTGCCGACGTCAAGCGGCTTCGGGAGTTGACCGGCGCCGGCATGCTCGACTGCAAGAATGCGCTGGCCGAATCGGACGGCGACTTCGACAAGGCCGTCGAGGTGCTGCGGATCAAGGGCGCCAAGGATGTCGGCAAGCGTGCCGAGCGGGCCACCGCCGAGGGCCTGGTCGCCGCCAAGGACGGCGCCCTGATCGAGCTGAACTCCGAAACCGACTTCGTCGCCAAAAACGCCGAATTCCAGCAGCTGGCCGCCGACATCGTGGCGGCGGCCGCGGCCTCCAAGGCCGCCGATGTCGACGCGCTGAAGGCGGCGAAGGCGGGCGACAAGACCGTCGAGCAGGCGATCGCGGAGCTGTCGGCCAAGATCGGCGAGAAGCTGGAACTGCGTCGCGTCGCCTACTTCGACGGCACCGTGGAGACCTACCTGCACAAGCGGGCGTCGGACCTGCCGCCGGCGGTGGGGGTGCTGGTCGAATACACCGGCAGCGACACCGAGGCCGCGCACGCGGTCGCGCTGCAGATCGCCGCGCTCAAGGCCAAGTACCTGTCCCGCGACGACGTGCCCGCCGACGTGGTGGCCAACGAGCGTCGCATCGCCGAGGAGACCGCCAAGGAAGAAGGCAAGCCCGAGCAGGCGCTGCCCAAGATCGTCGAGGGCCGGGTCAACGGATTCTTCAAGGACACCGTGCTGCTGGAGCAGTCGTCGGTGTCCGACTCGAAGAAGACCGTCAAGGCGCTGCTCGACGAGGCCGGTGTGACGGTCACCCGGTTCGTCCGGTTCGAGGTCGGCCAGGCCTAACGCCTGCGCGCCGAACGTGCGTCCACGGCGGGATTCGGCTCGATTTTCCGCCCTGGATGCACGTTCGGCGATGACGCGGTGATCCGCACAGCACGTAATGGGCCCCCTGCCGTTCGGTAGGGGGCCCATTACGTGGTGGATCAGAACAGGCTGAGCAGTTCGGCGGCCCTGCGGGCGCCCCGCACCGGATAGCATCAGCCGAATGGGACCTGTGCACGCCTTCGGCGACGACGCTCTCGGTGACCTCGACGCGGTCGCGCTGACCGAAGCGATCAAGGCCGGCAAGGTAAGTCGCGCCGACGTTGTCGAGGCGGCGATCGCCCGACTGGAGGCGGTCAACCCGAAGCTCAACGGGCTGGCCTATCCGGCCTTCGAGCGGGCCCGGGCGCGGGCCAGCGCCGCCCGCCCGCACGGCGGGTTCTTCGACGGGGTCCCGACATTTATCAAAGACAACGTCGACGTTGCGGGCATGCCGACCATGCAGGGCACCGACGCGTGGGATCCGCACCCGGCCGCCGCCGACGGTGAGTTCGCCCGGCTGTATCTGTCCACCGGACTCAACCCGCTGGGCAAAACCCAGCTCAGCGAGTTCGGATTCTCCGCGGCCGCCGAGCATCCGCGGCTGGGCCCGGTGCGCAACCCGTGGAACACCGACTACACCGCCGGCGCCTCGTCGTCGGGATCGGCGGCGTTCGTGGCCGCCGGCGTGGTGCCGATCGCGCACGCCAACGACGGTGGTGGGTCGATCCGGATCCCGGCGGCCGTCAACGGACTGGTGGGCCTCAAGCCGTCCCGCGGCCGGCTGCCGCTGGACAAGGATTTTCGGCAGATGCCGGTGCGCATCGTCTACAACGGCGTCGTGACGCGCTCGGTGCGCGACACCGCCGCGTTCTACCGTGAGACCGAGCGCACTTGGCGCAACCGCAAGCTGCCGGCCATCGGCGAGGTCACCGGCCCTAGCAAACGGCGGCTGAAGATCGCCGTGGTCACCCGGTCGGTCGGGCGGGACGCCAGTCCCGAGGTGCGTGAGCTGACGCTCAAGACCGCGGCCCTGTTGGAGGAGCTCGGCCACCGAACCGAATACATCGAAACACCGCCGGTGCCAGCGTATTTCGCCGACGACTTCCTGCTGTACTGGGCATTCCTCGCGACCGCGCTGGTCCGGCGCGGACGCCATATGTTCGGCCCTTCCTTCGATCGCAGCAAGCTGGACAACCTGACGCTGGGACTGGACCGGCACGCCACCCGTCACCTGCACCGGCTACCGCTGGCCGTCGCGCGGTTGGCCGCCTCGAGTCGGCGCAGCGCCCGGTTCTTCCGGGGCTACGACGCATTGTTAACCCCGACGGTCGCCCACGAGACCCCGCGGGTCGGGCACCTGGACCCGACCGCCGATTATGAGCAGGTCATCGACCGGCTGATGGACTGGGTGGCGTTTACGCCGCTGCAGAACGCTACCGGTGATCCGGCGATCTCGTTGCCGCTGACCCGCACCGCCGCCGGGCTGCCGCAGGGCATGATGTTCGCCGCCGAGCGCGGTGCGGAGGCCCGATTGCTAGAGCTGGCCTACGAACTCGAAGAGGCCCGGCCCTGGGCGCGAATCCAGGCTCCGCGCTGACCGGGGCCGAGCGGCGCGACGCTGCTTGGCTGCGACGGGGCCCGGTCTGCGCGGCACTGGCCGCGCTCCTGGTGGCGGCCACCGGGTGTTCGTGGTCGTCCCCACCGGCTCCCGTGCCCGGACACGGCTCGCTGATCGCCTACACCACGCCCAGACACACCCCGTGGTGGCAGCCCGGAGAGGTGAGTTTCACCTTGACGCAGGGTCCGACGCCCGTGGCGACCTGGACCAAACAGGTGGGCGCCTCCCGGTTCGGGTATGTCGGCGCACCCGCGTTCACCGCGGACGGCAAATACGCCTTCGCCCAGTACCACGACGAGCAGGCCGGGCGATACCCCTACGACGGCGGGGATATCCACGCCGAACTGGTGTGGATCGAGGTGGCGAGCCGACGGGTGCACGAGGCGCCGATCCCGGCCCGGTCGCGAACGGATTCTGAATCGCCGGCCCGGCCCGGGGCCCCGTATGCGCTGCACGGCAGCACCGTCGTATGGCAGGGTCTGGCGTCGCCGGATGCCAACGGGCAGATACCCCTGATGGCCCTGGATCTGAGCCAGCGGCATCCGGCTCCCCGCGCATTGCGCACCGTCCGGCTGCCCCCGCGGACCCCCGAGCAACAAGCCGGTGTCGACACCGACCACAACTACACCGGCACCGTGGTCGGCGCCGGTGGCGGGCGCGTGGTGATCGCCAACAAATACGGCGCCGACCGGGGCATCCTGGCCGACCGCCTGTTCCTGGTCGACCGCGACGGCACGGTCCGGGATCTGGGCCGCCGGCCCACCGTCTACTGGGCCAACGCGACGTTCAGCCCGGACGGAACCCGGTTCGCCTACGAGACCGGCACGGTTGCCGAACCCGCGGTGTGCCAACGGCATCAGGTCAGCGTGTTCGACGCGGCCACCGGTCAGCTGGCCGACGGTTTTCCGCCCGGCCCCTTCGATGCCAGTCCCAAGCCCTGCTTCTACGGCAATACCCAGAGCGCGGTGTGGTGGGCGCCCGGGGGCAGGCTGCGGGCCACCGGCAGCGCCGATCGATGCCCGACAAACCTGTCCGAGCCCACGCCCGATGCCGGCGTGTGGGAGCTGCGCGGAACCGGCTGGGCACCGATCGCCCCGGCCGGAACCTACCGCCTCTACCCGTTGTCGAACGGGGACACGGCCGTGGTCGCCAAGGTGCCGCGCCCACCCGATCAGCAGTGCCCCGACCAGCCGTCGACGGTCACGAGCTTGTTCCTCCGCACGGGCGGCAAACAGGTCCACCTCGCCGATGTGGAGGCAACCGGCGTCGCGGTCCCGGCGACCTAGACGCCCGGGTGCAGCACGTCGCAGGAATCCTGATCGGAGCCGAGCAACTCCAGCATGCGGCGGAACTCCCGCTGCTCGGCGCTGCTCAGCTTGGCCAGGATCCGGCCGTCGGCCGTCGAGACCGCGGCCTCGGCGCGTTTCAGCAATGCCTGACCGTCGCGGGTCAGCGTCGCCGGTAGCGCCCGCCCGGACGGCACGGACTCGGGCCGCGACACCGCGCCCAGCTCTTCCAGGCGCCGCAACACCGTGTTCATCGCCTGCGGGGTGACGTTGCCTTGCCGGGCCAGTTCCGCGCTGGACAGCCCCGGCCGCAACGAAAGCATTCGCATGCAGACGAATTCGGCCAACGACAGGTTCAGCGGTCGCAGCGCGGCGGCCACCTCGGGGCGCAGCGCGGCCCCCACACGGTGCAGCAAATAGCCCAGCGGCGCGTCGTCGATCTGTCCCACATCAACCATCTTGACATATATCAAGCACGTTGATATACAGAACGGCATGACTGAAACGCAGAAATTCGACTTCGATTTCGATCCGGCCTACCGCGGCGAGGCCGCCGAATTCGGGCCGGGCCAGCGCCCGCCGTGGAGCATCGGCGAACCGCAGCCCGAAATCGCCGCCCTGATCGAGCAGGGCAAGGTCCACGGCGAGGTCCTCGACGCCGGCTGCGGCGAGGCCGCCGTGTCGCTGTACCTGGCCGAACGCGGCCACAACACCGTCGGGCTGGACGCCTCGCCGACCGCGATCGAGTTGGCCAAGGCCGAGGCGGCCAAGCGTGGGCTGGCCAACGCCGATTTCGCGGTCGCCGACATCTCGTCGTTCACCGGTTACGACGGCCGGTTCGACACCATCATCGATTCCACCCTGTTCCACTCGATGCCGGTCGAGTTGCGGGAGGGCTATCAGCGGTCGATCGTGCGTGCCGCCGCACCCGGGGCGTCGTATTTCGTGCTGGTCTTCGACCGGGCCGGGATGCCGGAGAGCCCCGGCCCCAACCCCGTCACCGAAGACGAGCTGCGTGAGGTGGTTTCTAGGTACTGGGTGATCGAAGAGATCCGTCCGGCCCGCATTCACGCCAACTTCCCCGACAAGTTGCCCGCCGAGTTCCCCGTGGTGGATCTGCGCGACGAGGGCAACGGACGCAAGTCGGTGCCGGCCTGGCTGCTGTCGGCGCATCTGGGCTGACGCTGCACCCCGGGCATTCCGCGGCCCGCATGATGAGGCAGGATAGAGCCTGCCGTCGTGGGTGATTGCCTGCGATGGCGCTGTCATGCGAGGACCGTGGAGCCTGAGGAGCCTGATGACGGAGCCGACCAGCACCGGCGGCGGTCAGGCCGTCCCCCCGCCGGGTCGCCCCAAGTACACCCGAGTGTTGCTCAAACTCGGTGGCGAGATGTTCGGCGGGGGACAGGTCGGGCTGGACCCCGACGTGGTCGCGCAGGTGGCCCGCCAAATCGCCGAAGTCGTGCGCGACGGGGTGCAGGTCGCCGTCGTGATCGGCGGCGGCAACTTCTTCCGCGGCGCCCAACTGCAGGAGCGCGGCATGGACCGGATGCGCTCGGACTACATGGGGATGCTCGGCACCGTCATGAACAGCCTTGCGCTGCAAGACTTTCTCGAAAAGGAAGGGATCGTCACCCGGGTTCAGACCGCCATCACGATGGGGCAGGTCGCCGAGCCCTACATCCCGCTGCGGGCCCAGCGTCACCTGGAGAAGGGCCGGGTGGTGATCTTCGGTGCCGGCATGGGGTTGCCGTACTTCTCCACCGACACCACCGCCGCCCAGCGGGCCCTGGAGATCGGCGCCGACGTGGTGTTGATGGCCAAGGCCGTCGACGGGGTGTTCGCCGACGATCCGCGGGTCAACCCCGACGCCGAACTGCTCACCGCGATCAGCCACCGCGAAGTCATCGACCGCGGGCTGCGGGTGGCCGACGCCACCGCCTTTAGCCTGTGCATGGACAATGGCATGCCGATCCTGGTGTTCAACCTGCTCACCGACGGCAATATCGCGCGGGCGGTCGCAGGTGAGAAGATCGGAACACTGGTCACCACCTGACCGCGCATGCCGTGGCCGCCGGCGACGATGCAGAGCGAAGCGATGAGAAGGAGCGGCGCAGATGATTGACGAGGCTCTCTTCGACGCCGAAGAGAAAATGGAAAAGGCCGTATCGGTGGCGCGGGACGATTTGGCGACCATCCGCACCGGCCGGGCCAACCCGGGCATGTTCTCCCGGATTGTCATCGACTATTACGGCGCAACCACCCCGATCACCCAGCTGGCCAGCATCAATGTTCCCGAGGCGCGGCTGGTGGTCATCAAACCGTACGAAGCCGCGCAGCTACACGCGATCGAGACCGCGATCCGCAACTCGGACCTGGGCGTCAACCCCAGCAATGACGGCACGCTGATCCGGGTGGCGGTGCCGCAGCTGACCGAGGAACGGCGCAAGGAACTGGTCAAGCAGGCCAAGGCCAAGGGGGAGGACGCCAAGGTCTCGGTGCGCAACATCCGTCGTAAAGCGATGGAGGAACTGCACCGGATCCGCAAAGACGGCGACGCCGGTGAGGACGAGGTCGGCCGCGCGGAAAAGGACCTCGACAAGACCACGCAGCAGTACGTCAGCCAGATCGACGAGCTGGTCAAACACAAGGAAGGCGAGTTGCTGGAGGTCTAATGGCCGCGCAGCAATCACTATCCGTGGCAGACACCGAGACCGGCGCATCCCCGGCTGACGGGCCGGGGCTTCCGGCGCAGCCGGGACCGCAGCCGGGCACCCCGAAAACTTCCCGCGCCGGGCGCAATCTGCCGGCCGCGATCGCGGTGGGCGCGCTGCTGGCCGGCATGCTGGTGACGGTCCTGCTCGTCGCACCGCACCTGTGGGTTGTGGTGCTCGCCGTGGCCACCCCGATCGCCACCCATGAGGTGACCCGACGGCTGCGGGAAGCCGGCTACGACGTGCCGTTCCTGCCGTTGCTGCTCGGCGGGCAGGCGATGGTGTGGTTGAGCTGGCCGTTCGGCGTCGCCGGGGTGCTGGGCGCATTCGGCGGCACCGTCGTGGTGTGCATGGTTTGGCGGCTATTGGGTCAAGGCTTGAGCCACACCCCGGTCAACTACCTGCGCGACATGTCGGCCACGGTGCTGCTCGCGGTGTGGGTGCCGTTGTTCATGTCCTTCGGTGCCCTGCTGATCTACCCCGCCGACGGCGCGGGTCGGGTGTTCTGTCTGCTGGCCTCGGTGGTGTGCTCCGACGTGGGCGGCTACACCGCCGGCGTGCTGTTCGGCAAGCACCCGATGGCGGCGGCGATCAGCCCGAAGAAGTCCTGGGAGGGGTTCGCCGGGTCGCTGTTGTTCGGGCTGACCGGGGCGGTGCTGGCGGTGACGTTCCTGCTCCCCGACAAACCGTGGTGGGTGGGCCTGCCGCTGGGGTTGTTGCTGGTCACCGTCGGCACGCTGGGCGACCTGGTGGAGTCCCAGGTCAAACGCGACCTAGGGATCAAGGACATGGGCACCATGCTGCCCGGCCACGGCGGCCTGATGGACCGGCTCGACGGTCTGCTGCCCGCGGCGGCGACGACGTGGATTGTGCTGACCGTGCTGAGCTGAGCCGCCCGGTGCCCAGCGGCGCCGCAGATTGCCGACCAACACGCGGGCCAGCAGCGACGGGTCCTGTAGCCGGGTGGGCGGGTCCACCAGCTGGTCACCCGAAACAGCCGTTCGGTGAGCACGATGTCATGCTCGGCGGCCCGCAACGCCTGGTTGGTGGTCCAACTCCGCAGCCGGGTGGGCAGCGAGCGTCGTCCCTGGTTCGGGGCCTGCGCCCGGTCGGTGGCCTGATTCATCGCCCACACCGGGCCGATGAGGTCGGCGGCGGCGCGGAAAAATCGTTGGGGCAGGTGGCGGTCGCCGCCGTGCAACTGGTCGCGCAGCGCGACGGCTTGCAGCGCCGCCATTGCCATGCCCTGCCCGTGGATCGGGTTGAGGCTGCACAGCGCATCGCCGATGACCACCAGCCCCGCCGGGAAATCGAGGCATCCGGGTCGTAGCGGCGCCAG
>PPEA01000387.1 GCA_002967005.1 Mycobacterium talmoniae | reverse complement strand
CGAGCAGTTCTTTGCGGCGTTGGCCACCGGCGACACCGCGACCGCGGCCCAGCTCACCGATGACCCCGGCGCGGCCCGCGAGGCGCTCAACGCGGCGTGGGCCGGGCTGCAAGCCAACCGGCTGGACGCGCAGGTACAGGGCGCGAAATACAGCGAGGACACCGGCAGCGTCGACTACCGCTACACCTGGCAGCTGCCCAAGAACCGGGCCTGGACCTACGACGGTCAGCTCAAGATGGTGCGCAACGAGGGGCGCTGGCAGGTGCGCTGGACCACCACCGGGCTGCATCCTCGGCTGGGGGAGCGCCAGACGTTTGCGTTGCGGGCCGACCCGCCGCGGCGAGCCTCGGTCAACGAGGTTGGCGGCACCGACGTGCTGGTGCCGGGCTACCTGTACCACTACCAACTGGATGCCACCCGGGCGGGCCGCACCCTGATGCACACCGCGCGCGCGGTGGTCGAGGCGCTGCACCCGTTCGACGACGCCTTCAACGACCCGCAGCGGCTCGCCGAAGAGGCCAGTTCGTCGACCCATCCGGTGGACCTGATCACGCTGCGCACCGACGACAACAACCGGGTCGCCCCGGCGATCGGTCAGTTGCCGGGCGTGGTGGTTACCCCGCAAGAAGCGATGTTGGCCACCGACGACCACTTCGCGCCCACGGTGGTCAACCAGGTCAAGGAGCAGGTGGCCAGCGAACTAGACGGTGAGGCGGGTTGGCGGGTGGTCAGCGTCAACCAGAACGGCGTCGACGTGGCGGTGTTGCACGAGGTGGCGCCCTCGCCCGCGCCGTCGATCACCATCAGCCTGGATCGCGCCGTGCAGAACGCCGCCCAACACGCGGTGGACACCCGCGGCGGCAAGGCGATGATGGTGGTGATCCGCCCGTCGACCGGGGAGATCTTGGCCGTCGCGCAGAACGCCGGCGCCGACGCCGACGGCCCGCTGGCCACCACCGGGCTGTTCCCGCCGGGATCGACGTTCAAGATGGTGACCGCGGGCGCGGCGATGGAACGCGATATGGCCACCCCGAACACCCTGCTGGGCTGCCCCGGCGAGATCGACATCGGCCAGCGCACGATTCCCAATTACGGCGGCTTCGACCTGGGGGTGGTGCCGATGGCGCGCGCCTTCGCCAGTTCCTGCAACACCACGTTCGCCGAATTGGCCAGCCGGATGCCGCCGCGGGCGTTGTCGCTGGCCGCCGCGCAGTACGGGCTGGGGCTCGACTATCAGGTGGAGGGCATCACCACGGTGACCGGCTCGGCGCCGCCGACGGTGGACCTGGCCGAGCGCACCGAGGACGGCTTCGGTCAGGGCAAGGTGCTGGCCAGCCCGTTCGGTGTGGCACTGATGGCCGCCACGGTCGCGGCCGGCAGGACCCCGGTGCCCCAGCTCATCGAGGGGCGGCCCACGACGCTCACCGGGGAGGCCACCCCGATCACCGACAAAATCCTCGACGGGCTGCGGCCGATGATGCGGCTGGTGGTGACCAACGGCACCGCGAAGGACATTGCCGACTGCGGCGAGGTGTACGGGAAGACCGGTGAGGCCGAATTCGACGGCGGCTCGCATTCCTGGTTCGCCGGATACCGCGGTGATATGGCGTTCGCGGCGCTGATCGTCGGGGGCGGCAGCTCGGAGTACGCGGTCCGGATGACCAAGGTGATGCTGCAAAGCCTGCCGGGCGACTACCTGGCGTAACCCGCGGCCGGCCGGCCCCGCCGACCAGCTCCTCGCACCCCACACCGGCGTCGGCAGCGGTAAGTTGCGGGGGAGATCGACGACAGGAACGGCCATGACAGCATTCGACGGGGATTCGGCCCCCGCGTTGCGCATCTCGGACGCCGACCGCAACGGCACGCTGCGTCGGCTACACAACGCGGTCGCGCTCGGGCTGATCGATATCGGTGAATTCGAGGAACGCTCGGCGCAGGTGTCGCAGGCCCGGATGCGCGCCGAACTCGACACCCTGGTCGGGGATCTGCCCGGGCCGCGCTCGATCGTCACCTCGGCCGCCGACCGGGTGGAGCTGCGCGGCTGGGCCGGCTCGCTCAAACGGCACGGCGAGTGGATTGTCCCGACCCGGTTGGCGTTGGTGCGCCGGCTGGGCTCGGTGGAGTTGGATCTGGTCAACGCCCGCTTCGCCGGCCCCGTCGTCGTCATCGAACTCGATATGCGGTTCGGTTCGGTGGAGATCCGGCTGCCCGACGGTGCCAGCGCCTCAATCGACGACGTAGAGGTCTACCTCGGCAGCGCGCGGGAGCACCGCACGAATGCGCCGGCGGAAGGCACACCCCATGTGGTGCTGACCGGACGGGTGGTGGGTGGCTCGGTCGACATCAAAGGCCCGCGTCGCCGGTCCTGGCTCAGCCGCCGCCGACCTCGCCGCTAGCGGCCGAACAACGCCGTCCCGGCCCGCGCCAGTCGGTCCCATCCGCGGGGGCGGCCCAGCAGCTTGACCACCAGTGGGCTGGCGTCGAAATAGGACACCCGTTCGGCGATCCGACCGCCGGTGAAAGTGAACCGATCGACCGCATCCCACGCGATCGGCTTGCCGCCATAGGTTCCGCTCAGCGTGAACTCGATGAACACCCGGTGTTCGTCGTGGGCGACGGCGTGCACCTCGGCGTGCAGGTCGGGGACCAGCGTGAATAGCCGCTGAAACGCCTCCCGGCAGGCCTGCTTGCCGCGCAGCGTGCCCATCAGCGGCTGGATCAGCACGATGTCGTCGTCCCACAACGCTTCGTGCTTGGCCAGGTCGGGGGTGCGCCAGGTGTCGGCGAACCGCTCGGCGAAGCGTGTGGCGAACTCGGCGTCGACGTCGTCACGGGCCATAGAGTGAATCTAGCCGGTAGCGGTGCCTATTAAGCTGGCAGAATGCCCACCCGCTCTGCGCTGTCGCCCGGCGTGCTCTCCCCGACGCTGCCGGTGCCCAAATCCATCGAACGCCCGGAATACGTCGGCAAACCCACCGCCCGCGAGGGCAGCGAGCCCTGGGTGCAGACGCCCGAGGTGATCGAGAAGATGCGGGTGGCCGGACGGATCGCCGCGGGCGCCCTGGCTGAGGCCGGCAAGGCCGTTGCGCCCGGGGTGACCACCGACGAGCTCGACCGGATCGCCCACGACTACATGGTCGACCACGGCGCCTATCCGTCGACGCTGGGCTACAAGGGCTTTCCCAAGTCGTGCTGCACGTCGCTGAACGAGATCATCTGTCACGGGATCCCCGACTCGACGGTGATCGAGGACGGCGACATCGTCAACATCGACGTCACCGCCTACATCGACGGGGTGCACGGTGACACCAATGCGACGTTCTTGGCCGGTGACGTGTCCGAGGAGCATCGGCTGCTCGTCGAGCGCACCCGCGAGGCGACGCTGCGCGCTATCAAAGCGGTCAAACCCGGGCGTTCCCTGTCGGTGGTCGGGCGGGTCATCGAGTCGTACGCAAACCGGTTCGGCTACAACGTCGTTCGTGATTTCACCGGGCACGGGATCGGCACCACGTTTCACAACGGGCTGGTGATTCTGCATTACGATCAGCCGGCCGTCACCACGGTCATCGAGCCGGGGATGACGTTCACCATCGAGCCGATGATCAACCTCGGCGCGTTGGACTACGAGATCTGGGACGACGGCTGGACGGTGGCCACCACCGACGGCAAGTGGACCGCCCAGTTCGAGCACACCCTGGTGGTGACCGACGACGGCGCCGAGATCCTGACCCTGCCGTGACGCTTTCCCCGCGTCTGCTCGCCGCGCCAACGTGACCGCGGGCGCGCTGCTGGTGGCCGGCACCAGCTCCGACGCCGGCAAGTCGCTCGTGGTCGCGGGGCTATGCCGGCTGTTGGCGCGCAAGGGGGTTCGGGTGGCGCCGTTCAAGGCGCAGAACATGTCCAACAACTCCGTGGTCACCGTCGACGGCGGCGAGATCGGCCGCGCGCAGGCCATGCAGGCCCGGGCCGCCGGACTCGCGCCCAGCATCCGGTTCAACCCGATCCTGCTCAAACCGGGCAGCGACCGCACCTCCCAGCTGGTGGTCCGCGGACGCGTCGCCGACTCGGTCAGCGCCGCCGACTACCACACCCATCGGTCCAAGCTGGCCGACGTCGTCGCCGCCGAGTTGACCTCGCTGCGCACCGAGTTCGACGCGGTGATCTGTGAGGGCGCCGGATCGCCGGCCGAAATCAACCTGCGTGCAACCGATCTGGCCAACATGGGGCTGGCACAGGCCGCTGAGCTGCCGGTGCTCCTGGTCGGCGACATCGACCGCGGCGGGCTGCTGGCGCATCTGTTCGGCACGGTCGCGATCTTGCACCCCACCGACCAGCGGCTGATCGCCGGGTTCATCGTGAACAAGTTCCGCGGCGACCCGGATCTGTTGGCGCCCGGTCTGCGCCAGCTCGCCGAACTCACCGGCCGCCCCACCTACGGGGTGCTGCCCTACGCCGAGGAGCTGTGGCTGGACGCCGAGGATTCGGTGTCGGTGCGCGCGCACCGGGTGCTGGGCACCCCGCAGCCACCCCGCGGCCGGCAGTGGCTGCGGGTGGCCGCACTGCGGCTGCCCCGGATCTCCAACTCGACCGATGTGGAGGCGCTGGCCTGCGAACCGGGGGTGCTGGTGCGGTGGGTGACCGATCCCGCCGACCTCGCCGACGCCGACGTGATCGTGCTGCCGGGCAGCAAGGCCACCGTCGCCGATCTGGCCTGGCTGCACGAGACGGGCCTGGCCGAACCGGTCGTGGCGCACGCCGCGGCGGGCCGGCCGGTGCTGGGCATCTGCGGCGGCTTCCAGATGCTGTGTCGGTCCATCGACGATCCGGTGGAAACCCGCGCCGGCCGGGTCGACGGGCCGGGCCTGCTGGACGCCGACATCGTGTTCACCGCCGACAAGGTGCTCCGGCATTGGCAGCAACCGTTCACCGGCTACGAGATCCACCATGGTCGGCTGGCGCGCTGCGCCGAGTCGGCGTGGTTCGAGGCGGCCGGGTCCCCGCACGGCTATCGCCGCGGCCCGGTATTCGGGACCCATTGGCACGGGCTGTTCGACAACGACGCGTTTCGGCGGGACTGGTTAACCGCCGCGGCGGTCGCCGCGGGCCGGGACGGCTTCGTGGTCGCCGACGACGTCGACGTGGCCGCCCGCCGGGATGCGCAGTTGGACGTGATGGCCGATCTGCTGATCGCCCACCTCGACATCGATGCGATCACCGAGTTGCTCGACACCGGGCCACCGGCGCGACCCACCGTGGCGACCACAGTGCAGGTGGGCGCCGGGGTGCCGCACCGGTGCTGCGACACTGACTAACCGTGCGAGATCGGTTGCTCGACGGGCCATGGTGGCTGCGCTGGTTGGTGCGGTCGCTGGTGACGGTGATCGGCGTCAGCGCCTACTACGCGTTGCTCTTTCCGTTGACCCCTCGCGCGATGGGATGGGGCGGGGCAACGGTCTGGCTGGCCGGCGTCAGCCTGGCATTCGGCGCGGCCGTCACCGCGCTGTATGCACCGACATCACGCGGGTATCGCGCCGCGCTGGCCGGGCTCAGCGGACCGCAGCGGCGGCAAGCCGTCCGGTCACTGCGGCGCGGTGGCATTCCCGACGATCCCGCGGTCGTGGCGGCCGCGCTGCGTCTCGGGGCGCTGCTGGACGCCTACCGGCAGCGCATGTCGTGGTTGCAGCGGACATCGCCGTGGTGGTTATCGGCTCTGGCGCTCGGCGCGCTGACTGTGGCCTTCGCCGGCGGCCTGCGACAACGCTGGGTGTACGCCGCGGTGGCGGTGGCGGTGGTCGCCGTAATC
>PPEA01000386.1 GCA_002967005.1 Mycobacterium talmoniae | reverse complement strand
CTGCGCGGGACTGCTGGGCGCCTGATGGACCGGATCGGCGCGCGCATACTCGGGCTGGCCATGACCACCGTGCTGGCCGCCGGGATCCTGACCGCGGCGTTCTCGGCGACGGTGGCGATGCTGGCGCTGGGCATCGTGCTGGCCGGAATCGCGGTCACCGGGCTGCGCCCGGTCATCAACAGCCTCGCGATCACCAGTGCGCCGGCCAACCGGGGTGGGGCGGCCTCGCTGGCCTTGGCGTTCCAGTTCTTCGGCGGCGCACTCGCGCCCGCGCTCTGGGTGCCGCTGTACCAGGCGACGGGCGATGTCGGTTTCGCCGTCGGGGCGCTGGCGCCGGTGGCGGCGTTCGTCGTGATCGCGGTGATGCCGAAAACCGTTGGCACTGCCGCTTGACTCAAACCGCCACGCACGCAGGGGTTTTCTGCGTACCATCGGCCCAGCAAGTCGGCCTGCCTGAAAGGTCGCTGAGACCGCGTCGAAAATGGCCCGCCAGGCGCCGTCTGGTTGTAGCGTGCTGAAAATGCCTTCGACGATGACAACCGTCGACGGATTCCCCATCCCGGTCAGCGTGGCCGGCCCCGAAGGGAGTCCTGTCGTGGTGGTGCTCAGCGCCGCCCAGCGCACCGTCGCCGCGTACGACGCCGTCTGCGAACGCCTGCACACCGCCCACCTGCGGACCGTCGTCGTCGGTCCCGATCCCCGGCTGACGGTCAAGTCGGTGGTCGGCATTCTCGACTCGCTCGACATCCAGTGGGGGGTGGTGGTCGGCGATCGGCTCGGCGGCGGCGAGCTGGCCTGGGAGTTGGCCGCGACCCGGCTGGATCGCTTCACCGGCCTGGTGGCCATCGACCGGGGCCATCCGCGGGTGCCCGACCTCAACGGCATGGTGCGCGATGAGCATTGCCCGCCGGTGGAGATCAATACCACCGTGTTGGTGAGTGGCCGGGGCGCGCAGCAGGTGGCCCGCGCCAGCCAGCGCTACGTCTACGGCGACTTCCGGGTGGTGGAACTGCTGGGTCGTCGCAGCGCCCAGGAATCCACCGCTCAGCTGGCCGCCGAAATCGTGTTGCGCACCAGCACCTGGTGATCCTCGCCTTCCCCGCCCTTCTCCGCGAGGGTGCGTGTCCCCGGTCGACACGCCGAGCCAATCACCGTTATTCCGCACGCTCGCAAGAGGCAGAAGTGACTGCTGCGCCTGCTGTTTCGTATGAGAGTTAGCTGCGGCGACGCATCCGCCACTCGCCGCGCAGCCGCGCCAAACGTGTCGGTGGCCGTCCCTACCCTGCGCACCTGACGTCGCCGCCAGGCTTCGTCGTCGGGCTCGACGATCTGGAAACCGACTTCGACCCCGCGACCATCGTCCGCGGCGTCCGGTACGCCGCCGAGAACCGGGTTCGCGACGTCGACTGGGATGATGACTTACTGACCTGACCGGCTCCTGCGCCAGGCGCGGATAGGATCGGAGAGGTGCTCACGGTTACCGACCTGCAGCAGCTGGTCGCGGCCGGCGATATCGACACCGTCATCGTCGCGTTCCCCGATATGCAGGGCCGGCTGACGGGCAAGCGGATCGCGGCCGCCCACTTCGTCGACGAGGTGGCCAGCCACGGGGTGGAGTGCTGCAGCTACCTGTTGGCGGTCGACGTCGAAATGAACACGGTGCCCGGCTACGCCCTGTCGAATTGGGACACCGGGTACGGCGACATGGTGCTGATCCCGGACTTCGGCACGCTACGACGCATCCCCTGGTTGCCCGGCACCGCGCTGGTGCTGGCCGACCTGCGCCACCACGACGGCGGTCCGGTGGCGGTCGCACCGCGCCGGATCCTGGCCGCGCAGATCGACCGGCTCGCCGAGCGGGGCCTGGTGCCCGACGCCGCCACCGAACTGGAATTTCTGGTGTTCGAGGACAGCTACCGGCAGGCGTGGGCGCAGGGCTACCGCGGCCTGACCCCGGCCACCGACTACAACGCCGACTACGGCCTGGCGGCCGGATCTCGGCTCGAGCCGCTGCTGCGCGACATCCGTCTGCAGATGGCCGAGGCCGGGCTGGCGTGGGAGAGCGTCAAGGGTGAATGCCACCCCGGCCAGCAGGAGATCACCTTTCGCTACGGCCCCGCGATGCAGACCTGCGATAACCACTGCATCTACAAAAGCGGCGCGAAAGAGATCGCCGACCAGCACGGTAAAAGCCTGACGTTCATGGCGAAATACGACGAACACGAAGGCAACAGTTGCCACATCCATCTGTCGCTGCGCGGCGAGGACGGCAGGCCGGTGTTCGCCGACCCCGATGGTCGGATGTCGTCGCTGTTTGCCAGCTTCGTGGCGGGTCAGTTGGCGACACTGCCGGAGTTGACGCTGTGCTACGCGCCGACCATCAACTCCTACAAGCGGTTTGCCGAGGCCAGCTTTGCGCCCACCGCCGTCGGGTGGGGGCGGGATAACCGCACCTGCGCACTGCGGGTGGTCGGTCACGGCGCCGGGCTGCGAGTCGAGTGCCGCGTTCCCGGCGGGGACGTGAATCCCTACCTGGCGCTCGCGGCGCTGATCGCCGGCGGACTGCATGGGCTCGACAACGGCCTGGTGCTGCCGGAGCCGGTGGCCGGCAACGCCTACGCCAGCGAGCTGCCGCGGCTCCCGACTACCCTGGAGGAGGCTGCCGCCCTGTTCGAACACTCGGCGGTGGCGCGTAAGGCATTCGGTGACGACGTCGTCGCGCATTACCTCAACAACGCACGGGTAGAGGTGCAGGCGTTCAACGCCGCGGTCACCGACTGGGAGAGAGTGCGAGGCTTTGAGCGGCTATAGGCCCGTCGTCGGCATGACGACCTACCTGGACCAGGCGCAGACCGGGATTTGGGATGTCCCGGCCAGTTTCCTGCCGGCCAGCTATTTCCAGGGCATCACCGCGGCCGGCGGGATCGCGACGCTGCTGCCGCCGCAGCCGGTGGACCCCGAGATCGCCGATCGGGTGCTCGACCGGCTGGACGGCTGGTGATCACCGGCGGCAAGGACGTCGACCCGGCCGCCTACGGTCAGCCCCGGCACCCGACCACCGACGAACCCGGCGGCCTGCGCGACACGTGGGAATTCGCTTTGCTGGCGGCGGCGCTGCGGCTCGGGCTGCCGGTGCTGGGCATCTGCCGCGGCGCCCAGGTGCTCAACGTGGCGCTCGGCGGAACGCTGCACCAGCACCTGCCCGAGGTGATCGGCCACAACGGGCACCGCGCCGGCAACGCGGTGTTCACCACGCTCACGGCGCGCACCGTGCCGGGCACCGGCTCGCCGCGCTGCTCGGTGACGCCGCGGCCGTGCGGTGCTATCACCACCCAGGCCATCGCCGAGGTCGGGGGACGGTCTGGTGGTCAGCGCCCGCGACGACGACGGGGTGATCGAGGCGATCGAACTGCCCGGCGACGGGTTCGTGCTGGCGGTGCAATGGCACCCGGAGGAATCCCTCGACGATTTGCGGTTGTTCGCCGCGATCGTGGATGCCGCGCGGGCCTATGCCGGGGCGGTGCGATGAGCGCCGCGCAGCT
>PPEA01000385.1 GCA_002967005.1 Mycobacterium talmoniae | reverse complement strand
GGCACCCGCGGCGCGGGCGGAGCGGTTGCGCGCGTTCGCGACGGTGGGTCGACGCCCACGTCGGCGAGTTGGCCGCGTTGGAAGTCGCCAACTCCGGGCACCCGGTCTCGGCCGCCGAGTGGGAGGCCGGTCACGTCCGCGACGTGCTGCAGTTCTACGCGGCCAGCCCGGAACGCCTATCCGGGCAACAGATTCCGGTCGCCGACGGGCTCGACGTCACCTTTCACGAACCGCTGGGTGTGGTGGCTGTTATCACGCCGTGGAACTTTCCGATGCCGATTGCCTGCTGGGGTTTCGCACCGGCGCTGGCCGCGGGCAACGCCGTGCTGGTCAAACCCGCCGAGTGGACGCCGCTGACCACCCTGCGGCTGGGGGAACTGGCCGCCGAAGCGGGGCTGGACCCCGACCTGCTGCAGGTGCTGCCCGGCCAGGGGGCCGTGGTGGGGGAGGCGCTGGTCACCCACCCGGATGTCCGCAAGATCGTCTTCACCGGATCCACCGTCACCGGCACTCGGGTGATGGCCGCGGCGGCCACGCAGGTCAAGCGGGTCACCCTGGAGCTGGGCGGCAAGAGCGCCAACATCGTGTTCGACGACTGCGACCTGGAGCGCGCGGCGGCCACCGCACTACGGGGTGTTCGATAACGCCGGCCAGGACTGCTGTGCCCGCAGTCGGATCCTGGTGCAGCGCAGCGTGTACGACCGGTTCATGGAGCTGCTGGAGCCGGCGGTCAGCGGTGTCGTCGTCGGCGACCCGGCCTCCCGCGACACCGAGATGGGGCCGCTGGTGTCCCGGCCGCACTGGGAGAAGGTCGCCTCCTATGTGCCCGACGATGCGCCGGTGGCGTTCCGCGGTGGCGCCCCCGACGGTCCCGGCTTCTGGTTTGCGCCGACGGTGCTGACCCCGAACCGCACCGACCGCACCGTCACCGAGGAGATCTTCGGCCCGGTGGTCACCGTGTTGCCGTTCGACGACGAGGCCGACGCGATCGCCCTGGCCAACGACACAATGTTCGGCCTGTCCGGATCGATCTGGACCGATGACCTGTCCCGGGCGTTGCGGGTGGCGCGGGCGGTGGAAGCCGGGAACCTGTCGGTGAATTCGCATTCGTCGGTGCGCTATGCCACCCCGTTCGGCGGCTTCAAGCGGTCGGGATTGGGGCGCGAGTTGGGGCCGGATGCGCCGCTGGCGTTCACCGACACCAAGAACGTGTTTATCGCCGTGAAGGAGGCCCCGTGACCGATCTGACCCAGCGGCTGGCCGGACGGGTGGCGGTGGTGACCGGGGGCGGCGGCGGGATCGGCTTGGCCGCGGCCCGTCGCATGCACGACGAGGGCGCCACCATCGTGGTGGGCGACGTCGATGCTGATGCTGGTGCGGCCGCCGCCGAGGAGCTGTCCGGATTGTTTGTGCCGGTGGATGTTTCCGATCAGGGCGCCGTCGATGCGCTGTTCGCTACCGCGGCCGACCGGTACGGGTCGGTCGATATCGCGTTCAACAACGCCGGTATCTCCCCGCCGGAGGATGACCTGATCGAGGACACCGAACTGCCGGCCTGGCAGCGCGTGCAGGACGTCAACTTAAAGTCGGTGTACCTGTGCTGCCGGGCAGCGCTGCGGCATATGGCGCCCGCGGGGAAGGGCTCGATCATCAACACCGCGTCGTTTGTGGCGGTGATGGGGTCGGCGACGTCGCAGATCTCCTATACGGCCTCCAAGGGGGGTGTGCTGGCCATGTCCCGGGAGCTGGGCGTGCAGTACGCACGGCAGGGGATCCGGGTCAACGCGCTGTGCCCGGGCCCGGTGAACACGCCGCTATTGCAAGAGCTTTTCGCCGCAGATCCCGAGCGGGCGGCGCGCCGGCTGGTGCATGTGCCGCTGGGCCGGTTCGCTGAGCCGGAGGAAATCGCCGCCGCCGTCGCCTTTTTGGCCAGCGACGACGCGTCGTTCATCACCGCCTCGACGTTCCTGGTCGACGGGGGAATCAGCTCGGCCTATGTGACTCCGCTGTAGGGGTGGCCCGTTTCGGTCGCCCAAGCTAGTGTCCGATCGGGAGAATCAGGCCGCACCGTTGCAGCCGCCGGGCGGCGCCAGTGGTGGCAGCGGGCTGCCGTTGTCGACGACGCAGGACATCTTGATCTGCTCACCCGCGAACGGGACACCGAACCGAACGATGTGCCAGAACGAGCCATCTGGGTACTTGGTGCCGTCGCAGTAGCCGTCACCGGAGATTCCGCCGGCTCCACCGCCGGGGCACCAGCCCTGCATGGTGTTGGGGAGGTGCGGGTCCATTCCCCCGCCGGGGTTGTTGGGATTGGTGGCAGCGGCGGGGGATGCGCCGGCGACGGCGGCGAAGGTCAGTGCTGCGCCAACTCCGAGGGATGCCAGCACTCGATTGGTGCGGGCTGAAAATGACATGATCGACTCCTAACAGGTGTTCTCCTTATCAATTGGGTCACTTGGATTATCGGGTCGCCGTGCCTGGCGTTACTGCCCTGTCTAACGCCCGCACCAGCGGGCGTAAATTCGTCGGATCCACTGTCCTGCAACGTATTAGAGGTGCTGGTGTGGCTGATGGGGTTCATGTTGCTTAGCGCCTGTGGGCGCCGCACCGTGAGCGTGCAAACCCCTGCGGCCTAGGACGCGACTCGATCGGCCCGAGTGGCGGGAAAGCGGCATCCACGCCGAAATACTATGTTGCGTAGTACTTTAGGGGACTTCGTCGTCGTCTTCGTTGTCGGGTAGCTGTTTGTCGGGGTGGTGGTAGTTGTTGGTTCTGGGTTGGCCGTGGTCGAGGTGTGGGGGTGGCAGTGTTTCGGTGTGGCCGTGGTGGTTTTTGCGGGTTT
>PPEA01000384.1 GCA_002967005.1 Mycobacterium talmoniae | reverse complement strand
CGCGCCGTTGATCGATCCGCGCGGCGCCGTCGACGTGCCCGACGACGTGGCGGCGGTGACCGCCGCGGCCGCGCCCAATCCCGGTCTGTCGGCCTGGATGTCGCTACACCACGCCGCGCAGATCCGGCCGGGACGGCACCTCTTGGTATTGGGGGCGACCGGCGTTACCGGTGCGCTGGCCGTCCAGCTGGCCAAGCTCGAATTCGGGGTGCAGCGGGTCGTCGCGGTGGGCCGCGACGCCGCCCGGCTGCAGTGGCTGCGCAGCGTCGGCGCCGACGACACCATCCGGCTGGGCCACGACGATTTGCGTACCCGGGTCGCCGACGCCCATCATGACCGGCCCTTCGACGCGGTCCTCGACTATCTCTGGGGAGAACCGGCCGAACAGGTGCTGTCCGCGCTGGGCAACCAGGGGCTGGGTGCGACCTTTCACGCCACCCGATACGTGCAGGTCGGATCGATGGCCGGTGCGACGATCAACCTGCCGGCGAGCATTTTGCGCAGCGCCGGAGTGACCGTGACCGGCGTCGGCTTCGGCAGCGTGCCGACGGATGTGGTGGTACGCGGCCGCACGGAATTCCTGCCCCGACTCTTCGGCATGCTCGCCGACGGCCAGTTGCAGTTGACGACGCAAGCCGAGCCGTTGGCGAACGTCGAAGGGGTGTGGGCGCAGCGTGAGCCGTCGGGCACCCGGGTGGTGTTCATCCCCTAGCCCACGAGAAGACGCAAACGCACCGCAAATCAGCCCTTCCGTGGTGCCTTTACGACTGCTCGGCGGGTGGAAAGCGCGGGCTACGCGTCTGTGGGCAAGTGGGGGTGGCCGCCGTGGCGCACGGCGTGCCCGACGAACGGTGCGGCGACGGTAGCGGTCAGGTGACGGCGATGGACGATCAGCCCCGCGACGGCCACCGCGGTGTAGATGCCGCACAGCAGCAACCGCCCCTCGGTGGAAGTGATCGGGAACTGGACAACGAACAACGCCAGCAGCGCCCAGGCGGTGGCACGGTGGAAGCGCAGCGCCAGGATCAGCATGACCCCCATCAGGGTCTGGGTGGCGGTGAGCAGTACTTCCTCGATCTGGCGGGAATCGAGGGCCAGCGAGAATCCGCCGCCGCCGAGCAGGTGGGCCACCGGTAGCGAGCCGATCAGCAACGTCCACTGGTTGACCTTGGACGAGATCAGGGTGCCGATCGCCGCGGCCCCCTTGCCGCGGCTGGCGAAGATGGTGGCGATGATGAATTCGGGCGCCTCGGAGGCCAGCGGCGCCAGCCACTGCACCAGCAGGAACCGGTCGATCCCCAACTCGGTGCCGGCGGCGACGAGATTGTCGGCGAACGGTTTCGCGCACAACAAGATCACCGCGCCGGCCACGGCGAACAAGGCGGCGACCGCGATGCGGCGGGTGCGGTCGGGCAACTCCCCGAGGGCGGCGGCGGTGCCGATCAGGTCGGGCTCTTCCACGTCGCCATGGCTGATTTTGTAGAGGTAGAAACCGAACCAAGCCAACAGCCCCAGCCCCAGCCCCAGGTGGATCTGGCCGCTGGCCGGGATGGCGAACGCTGCCACGCCGGCAATGAGCAGAAACCCGAGTTCGACCCGGTTGGCGGGCTCCAGCGACACCGCGGCGGCTTTGCTGCCCGTTGCTTTGCGGGCCACCACCAAACTGACCAGCACCACAACCGGCCAGCCCAGACCCATCAACAGCCGGTTGGATCCGGTCATGTTGGCCGCCGCGTACTGGGTGTATTCCGGGGCATGACCGGAGCTATAGGCGTAGTAGAGGTCGACGGCGTATTCGGGCAACACCGCGATCAACGCGAGCAAGGCGATCGCCAGGCCACCGGACACATCGATCTGGGCCGCTTCGGCCGCCCAGGCCAGCAAGAAGCTGGCCGCGACCACCGCGCCGCCGTACACCAGCAGGGCGACAACGGGGTGGGGATGCAGGCCGGCGGCCCGAACCACCACAGCCGGGACAATGAACACCGCCGTGATCAGTGCCGACCGGCTCAGAGTGCGCCACGGTGAGCGTGCCGCCGGCCGGACGGCCACAGCGGGGCGGCTAGTGGCGAGCATCGTGCTCCTTTAGTCGGGGATGCCGATCGTCGGTCATTAAACCTACCGGCCACCCGCGTGGTTCAGCAACGTGACGATTGTTCGAAGTGTCGACATCAATCGGCTTATTTTTGCTCGTCAGGGCATACGACGCTGCAAGTTAGGTAGACCTAATCTTAAAGTTTGGCAAACCTTCAGTGGCCGGGGTTTGTCCCGGATAAGTCGTGCTGCACCGCGGTCTTAGCGCTGCCGGGGCGCGTTGCCCCGCGTTCCGGCGGTGCCCTAACCTGGCTTGGTTGTCTTCCCACACCGATGTCGCCGACCAGTCCCGATCGTGGCGGGCGCGGCTGCGGGGCTCCTTGACGCGGCAGGAATGGTCGCGGCTGGGGTTGATGTTCGCGGTGATCACCGGATTGCATCTGGCCGGCTGGATCACGTTGGTGTGCTTGGTCGAGCCCGCCCATTACAGCGTCGGCGATAAGGCCTTCGGGGTTGGTATCGGGTTGACCGCCTACACGCTGGGGTTGCGGCACGCGTTCGACGCCGACCACATCGCCGCCATCGACAACACCACCCGCAAACTGATGAACGACGGCCAGCGGCCGTTGGCGGTGGGATTCTTCTTCTCGCTGGGGCATTCCAGCGTGGTGTTCGGCCTGGCGGCACTGCTGACGGTGGGCCTCAAAAGCGTCGTCGGTCCGGTCCAGGACGACTCATCGCGGCTGCACTACTACACCGGGCTGATCGGCACCAGCGTCTCCGGCGTGTTCCTGTACCTGATCGCGATCCTCAACGTCGTCATATTGGCCGGCATCCTGCGGGTGTTCGCCCGGATGCGCCGCGGCAGCTACGACGAAGCCGAACTCGAAGCCCAGCTGGATAGTCGCGGGCTGCTCAACCGGATCCTGGGCCGCGCCACGAAGTCCATTGCCCGCTCCTGGCACATGTACCTGGTCGGCATCCTGTTCGGGCTCGGCTTTGACACCGCCACCGAAATCGCGCTGCTGGTGCTGGCCGGCACCAGCGCCGCGGCCGGCCTACCCTGGTACGCCATCTTGTGCCTGCCCACCCTGTTCGCCGCGGGCATGTGCCTGCTGGACACCGTCGACGGGTCGTTCATGAACTTCGCCTACGGCTGGGCGTTCGCCAACCCGGTGCGCAAGGTCTACTACAACATCACCATCACCGCCCTGTCCGTGGTCGTCGCGCTGCTGATCGGCACCGTTGAACTGCTCGGCCTGCTCGCCGAGCGGCTGGGCTGGTCGGGCGGATTCTGGAACTGGGTCGCAGGGCTCAACCTCAACGCGATCGGTTACGTCATCGTCGGCATGTTCGTCGTCACCTGGGCCATCGCCGTGCTGGTCTGGCGCTACGGCCGCATCGAGGAGAAGTGGAGCGTGCCGGTCGAGGACTTCGCCTAACCGGTTCGCTGCCGAGCAGACGTAAAAGCACCCCAAAACAACGTTTTTGGGGTGCTTTTACGTCTGCTCGCGCGGTAAGCCTTAGGCCAGGCCCAGGAGTGCGTTCTCCACCACCTCGGGCAGCGCCGGGTGAATCCAGTACTGGCCGCGGGCCATCTCCGGTGCGGTCAGCCCGAAGCTCATCGCCTGGACCAGCGGCTGGATGATCGACGACGCCTGGTAGCCGAGGATGTGCGCGCCCAGCAACCGGCCGGTGCCGCGTTCGGCGACCAGCTTGACGATGCCGGTGGTGTCCTCCATCGCCCAGCCGTAGGCGACGTCGCCGTAGTCCTGCACCTTCACCGACACATCGAATCCCTGCGCGGTCGCCTGGTTTTCCGTCAGCCCGACGCTGGCGATCTGCGGGTCGGTGAACACCGCCGACGGGACGTAACGGTGGTCGGTGGCCACCATCGCGTGGGTGTCGTCCCAGTCGCACAGCAGATTGTGCTGCACCACCCGTGCCTCGTGGTTGGCCACATGCTTGAGCTCATACGGTGAGGACACGTCGCCGAGCGCGAAAACATTACGGGCCGAAGTGCGTTGGTACTCGTCGACAACCACCCGGGTGCCCGCGACGGCGATCCCGGCCTGCTCGGCGTCCAGCAGGTCGCCGTTGGGCACCCGTCCGGTGGCCACCAGCACGGCGTCGGTGCGCAGCGTCGAACCGTCATCGAGGGTCAGCGCGATGCCGGACCGATCTTGGTCGGCGGCCACCACGTTGCGGTGGCTGCGCAGCTCCCATTTGGCCGACGCGATGCGGGTGAATCGTTCGCTGATGGTGTCGTCGAGGTGGCGCAGCAGGGTGCCGCCCCGGATCACCAGCGTGACCCGCACCCCGAGCGCGGAGAAGATGTGCGCGAATTCGGCGGCAACGAACCCGCCGCCGACGATGGTCAGGTGCTGGGGCAGCTCGGCGATCCGCATCACGGTGTCGCTGGTGTGATAGCCGATGCCGCTGTCGGCGAAGACCGCCGGAACCGCGACCCGCGAGCCGGCGGCGATCACCACCTGTTCGGCGGTGAAGTCGTCCCCGCCCTCGGTGCGCAGCAGATACCTACCCTCAGACACCGCCCCAAACCGGGTGTGCTGGTCATACACGTCGATGTTGGGTGCGCCGCGCCGGTAGTCCTCGCCGCCGACCGCGATCGGGTCGATGCGGCCGAAGACCCGCGAGACGATATCGGTCCAGCGCACCTGATCGACGTGGGCGTCGACGCCGTAGCGGGCCGCGTGCCGGACGGTGTTGGCCACCTCGGCGGCGTAGACGAACATCTTCGTCGGGATACACCCAACGTTGAGGCAGGTGCCGCCGAAGGTGCCCTGCTCACAGATCGCCACCCGCTTACCGGCGTAGCGTTCGTCGAGAATGCTGTTGCCCGAACCGGTTCCGATGATCGCCAGATCGTAGGTTTCCATCAGCACCCGCCTCCGGTCGGTGCGGCGGGGTCCGCGGCACGGCAATAGTGGTCCAGCCAGCTGTCCAGCTGCCGATACGCCGCCCGCCGCGGAGCGGGCAGCGACAAGAACACGTCGTGCTTGGCGTCGACGACCGGGACCACGGTGCTGCGGTTGCCGATGCACCCCGCCCAGCGGGCGATCTGGGTGACGTCGAGCACCGCGTCGCCGCACTGCAATGTGACCGGATCGGCGGTTTCGGGCACGCTGTGATCCGAACGCAGGATCAGGTTGGGCACCCCGACGTCCAGGCCGCGGTGCAGCCGGGCCTGGCCGCGCCGGCTCGCGTGCAGCCAGCCGAACGTGATCGGAAAGCCGCCCAGCGGCTTGAACGCCAGGTTGTAGTCGAACTCGCCGTCGTAGTCGCGGTGCAGGCTGGAGCCGTACCCGCCGCAGCCGGGCCCGCGG
>PPEA01000383.1 GCA_002967005.1 Mycobacterium talmoniae | reverse complement strand
GGGCGCCGCGCGCCGCGCCGGCGCAGCCGGTCCAGCCACAGCGGCACGACCAGCCCGCCGGTGGAGCTGCCCGTACACCAGCACCCGCGCCGAGCCGGTCTGCTGGCGGCGATGACGTCCAGGGCCGCCTGCAGCTCGACGTCATAGTGCCGCAGGTCGGTGGTGAAGTGCGGGGTCTGCCCGGCACGCCACGACCGGCCGCATTTGCGCAGGTCGAGCGCGTAGAAGGCGAATCCGCGGGCGGCGAAGTGCTCGGCCAGCGCGGTGTTGAAGAAGTAGTCGGTGTAGCCGTGCACCGCGAGCACGGGCGCCCGCCTCGGCGGTCGCGTCGCGCGGGCGACGAGGGTCGCGACGATGTCGCCCTCGCCGTCGGGGTCGGCGCCCAGCGGAATCGTGTACCGCCGGTAGCCGGGCAGATCGTCGGGCGTCCAGCCGGTCACACCGGTCAGCTTAAGGGCTGCTGACGCCCGCACCGGGCGGGGATTCGACCGCGCCGGGTCAATAGCTGGGGCCATCGGGATAACCTGGGGACCGAAGAAAACTGGCGAGTAGGTAAGGACGAAGGATCCGGTGTCAGACGAAGCCAAGACCGCGAAGACCGACGTCGTGCTGGTGGGCGCGGGGATTATGAGCGCCACGCTGGGCGCGTTGCTGCGCCGGGTCCAGCCGGACTGGTCGATCACGCTGATCGAACGCCTGGACGGTGCCGCCGCCGAAAGCAGCGACCCGTGGAACAACGCCGGCACCGGGCACTCGGCGCTGTGTGAGCTCAACTACACCCCGGAGCAGCCCGACGGCTCGATCGACATCACCAAGGCGGTGACCGTCAACGAGCAGTTCCAGGTCACTCGCCAGTTCTGGGCGTACGCGGTGGAGAACGGGATGCTGACCGATGTCCGCAGCTTCCTCAACCCGGTGCCGCACGTCAGCTTCGTGCACGGCGCCGAGCGGATCGACTTCCTGCGCCGCCGCCAGCAGGCGCTGGCCGCCAACCCGCTGTTCGCCGCCACCGAGTTCATCGACGACCCCGATGAATTCGCCCGCAGGCTGCCGCTGATGGCCGCCGGCCGCGACTTCTCCGAACCGGTCGCGCTGAACTGGTCGGCCGACGGCACCGACGTCGATTTCGGTTCGCTGTCCAAACAGCTGATCGGCTACGGCGTGCAAAGCGGCACCACCGCGCTGTTCGGCCACGAGGTGCGCAACCTGTCCAAGCAGCGCGACGGCAGCTGGACGGTGAAAATCCGCAACCGGCGCACCGGCCAGAAATCGAAGCTCAACGCCAAGTTCGTGTTCGTCGGCGCCGGCGGCGATGCGCTGCCGTTGCTGCAGAAGTCGGGCATCAAGGAGGCCAAGGGGTTCGGCGGATTCCCGGTGGGCGGCAAGTTCATCCGTACCGGCAACCCGGAGCTGGCCGCCGCGCACCAGGCGAAGGTGTACGGCTTCCCGCCGCTGGGCGCCCCGCCCATGTCGGCGCCGCACCTGGACACCCGGGTCATCGGCGGCAAGTCCTGGCTGCTGTTCGGTCCGTTCGCCGGCTGGACGCCGAAGTTCTTGAAGCAGGGGCATTTCACCGACCTGCCGAAGTCGGTCAAACCCAACAACATGTCGTCGATGGTCAGCGTCGGGCTGACCCAGATGAGCCTGGTGAACTACCTCGTCGGGCAGCTGCTGCTGTCCGAGCCCGACCGGGTCCAGGCGCTGCGGGAGTTCGCGCCGACCGCCCGCGACGCCGACTGGGAGACCATCGAGGCCGGGCAGCGGGTGCAGGTCATCCGCCCCAACGGCGCGAAGGGGGTGCTGGAATTCGGCACCACCGTGCTGGCCGACGCCGACGGCAGCATCGCCGGCCTGCTGGGGGCCTCGCCGGGCGCGTCGACCGCCGTGCCGGCCATGCTCGACGTGATGGAGCGGTGCTTCCCCGACCGGTATCAGTCGTGGCTGCCCACCCTCAAGGAGATGGTGCCGTCGCTGGGGACCCAGTTGTCCAATGAGCCGGCCCTGTTCGAGGAGGTCTGGTCCTGGGGCACCAAGGTGCTGGGGCTGAAGGCCGACACCGCCCGGTGACCGTCCCCGCGGTGACCCGATATCCGTTCAGCGCGATCGTCGGGCACGACCGGCTGCGCCTGGCGCTGATCTTGTGCGCGGTCCGTCCGGAGATCGGCGGGGTGCTGATCCGCGGCGAGAAGGGCACCGCCAAGTCGACGGCGGTGCGCGGCCTGGCCGCGTTGCTGCCCGCCGCACGGCTCGTCGAGCTGCCGATCGGTGCGACCGAGGACCGGGTGATCGGCTCCCTGGATCTGCAGCGGGTGCTGCGCGACGGGGAACACGCCTTTTCGCCGGGCCTGCTGGCCCGCGCCCACGGCGGTGTCCTCTACGTCGACGAGGTCAACCTGCTGCACGATCACCTGGTCGATGTGCTGCTCGACGCCGCCGCGATGGGGCGGGTGCACATCGAACGCGACGGCATCTCGCATTCGCACGAGGCCCGGTTTGTGCTGATCGGGACGATGAACCCCGAAGAGGGGGAGCTGCGGCCGCAGCTGCTGGACCGATTCGGGCTGACCGTCGACGTGCAGGCCTCCCGCGATGTCGACGTGCGGGTGCAGGTCATCCGGGCCCGGATGGCCTATGGAAGCCGACCCGGACGGGTTCGCCGCCCGCTACGCCGCCGACGACGCCGAGCTGGCCCGCCGCATCGCCGCCGCCCGCGCGGCCGTCGACGCGGTGGTGCTGCCGGAGGGCGAGCTGCGCCGCATCGCCGCCCTGTGCGCGGCGTTCGATGTCGACGGGATGCGGGCCGATTTGGTGGTGGCCCG
>PPEA01000382.1 GCA_002967005.1 Mycobacterium talmoniae | reverse complement strand
CGGGCCACCGCCGGCCCGGATCCGTTGGGCCGCAGCCGGTCCGCGGCGGCCCGGCTGGTCGCCGAGGGCGCCGCCGCGGTGGTGGTGGACTGCGAAACGTCCTATGTGCGGCTGGGACTGGCCGCCCAGCTGGCCGCGGCGGCTGGCGCACCCACCGTGCGGTTGGAACAGCTGCGCGCCGATCAGCTGACCTCGGCCGTGCGCCGAGCGGCGTGAACCAGGGGAGAAGGTAACCGCCGATGCCGCAGGGTCGTCCGCTGCAGGTGCCCGACGACGGGCTGACCACCCGGGCGCGCCGCAACGCCCCGGTGCTGGCCGTGCACACCGGGCCGGGCAAGGGCAAGTCGACGGCGGCGTTCGGGATGGCGTTGCGGGCCTGGAACGCCGGCCTGGATGTCGGGGTGTTCCAGTTCGTCAAGAGCGCCAAATGGAAGGTCGGCGAGGAGGAAGCCTTCCGGCGCCTCGGCGAGTTGCACGACGAACACGGGGTCGGCGGCGCCGTCGAATGGCACAAGATGGGCGCCGGCTGGTCGTGGTCGCGTAAAGCCGGCAGCGATGACGACCACGCCGCGGCGGCCGCCCGCCGGCTGGGCCGAGATCGCCCGCCGGCTGGCCGCGCAGCAGCACGGGTTCTATGTGCTCGACGAGTTCACCTACCCGCTGAAGTGGGGTTGGGTCGACGTCGAGGAGGTGGTGGCGGTGCTAGTGGAACGACCGGGAACTCAGCACGTGGTGATCACCGGGCGCGACGCGCCGCCGCGGCTGATCGAGGCCGCGGACCTGGTCACCGAGATGACCAAGATCAAGCATCCGATGGACGCCGGCCGCAAGGGTCAAAAGGGCATCGAGTGGTGACGTCGCCTGCCCCACTGACCCGGCGAGCGTGCGCAGAAACGGGTTCGACCCGGCGTGTCGGCCGGGGACACGCACGCTCGCGCGGTAATGGCATGACCCCGGCGGTC
>PPEA01000381.1 GCA_002967005.1 Mycobacterium talmoniae | reverse complement strand
GGCCTGACGGTGGGGGTGCTGGCCGGCGGCGAGCACCGCCGATCGGCGGCGATCCGCTCGGCCATCCACGAGGCGCTGCAGGCCGGTCTGATCACCGCGGACAGCGCCGACGCGGTGCGCGGCGGGGTGGCGCTGGTCGGCGGCGGGCCCGGCGACCCCGAGCTGATCACCGTCCGCGGCCGGCGACTGCTCGCCCAAGCCGACGTGGTGGTCGCCGACCGGCTGGCCCCACCCGAGCTACTCGCCGAGCTGCCCCCGCACGTCGAGGTCATCGACGCCGCCAAGATCCCGTATGGGCGGGCGATGGCCCAGGACGCGATCAACGCGGTGATGATCGAGCGGGCCAAGGCCGGACAGTTCGTGGTGCGGCTCAAGGGCGGGGACCCGTTCGTGTTCGCCCGCGGCTACGAGGAGGTGTTGGCGTGCGCCGACGCCGGGATTCCGGTGACCGTGGTGCCCGGTGTGACCAGCGCCATAGCCGTTCCCGCGTTGGCCGGGGTTCCGGTCACCCATCGGGCCGTCAACCACGAGTTTGTGGTGGTCAGCGGCCATGTTGCGCCCGGGCACCCCGAATCGTTAGTGAATTGGGATGCGCTGGCCGCGATGTCCGGCACCATTGTTTTGCTGATGGGCGTCGAACGCATCGAACAATTCAGCGAGGCGCTGCTGAAAGGCGGTCGACCTGCGGAAACCCCGGTGCTCGTGGTGCAACACGGCACGACGGCCGCGCAACGGACGTTGCGGGCAACGCTGCGCGACGCGCCGGAAAAGATTCGCGCCGAGGGCATTCGACCTCCCGCGATCATCGTCATCGGATCGGTCGCCGCCTTCGGCGCTTAAACAGTTCTTAATATTACTGTAGGGTAGCCCGCTATGACGGCTCTCAACGATGCAGAGCGGAGCGCCCCGGTGTGGGCGACCGACCAGCCGGAACAGGACGTTCCGGCGCGCGCCGGACGGAGTCTTGTGGATCAGTTCAGCAAGTATTACCCCGCGTGGCTCCCGTCACCACGGTTCATCGCCGCGGTCGTCGCGATCGGCGGCATGCAGCTGATGGCGACCATGGACGGCACCATCGCGATCGTCGCGCTGCCCAAGATCCAGAACGAACTGGACCTGTCCGACGCCGGGCGCAGCTGGGTGATCACCGCCTACGTGTTGACCTTCGGCGGCTTGATGCTGCTCGGCGGGCGCCTCGGGGACACCATCGGCCGCAAGCGCACCTTCATCGTCGGGGTCGCGGGGTTCACCATCGCCTCGGCGCTGTGCGGGATCGCCTGGGACGAGGCGACGCTGACCACCGCCCGGCTGCTCCAGGGCATCGGTGCCGCGATCGCCTCACCGACCGGTCTGGCGCTGGTCGCCACCACCTTCCCCAAGGGGCCGGGCCGTAATGCCGCGATGGCGGTCTTCGGTGCGATGACCGGCGTCGGCTCGGTGATGGGACTGGTGGTTGGCGGTGCGCTGACCGAGCTGTCGTGGCGGCTGGCGTTCCTGGTGAACGTGCCGATCGGGGTGGTGATGATCTACCTCGCCTACACCGTGCTGCGGGAAACCCAGAAAGAGCGGATGAAGCTGGACGCCGCCGGGGCGGTGTTGGCCACCCTGGCCTGTACCGGGGCGGTGTTCGCCTTCACCCAGGGCCCGGAACGCGGCTGGGTCTCCGCCGTCACCATCGGATCCGGGTTGGTGGCCGCGGCGGCGTTTGTGGCGTTCATCTGGGTGGAGCGCAGCGCCGAGAATCCCATCGTGCCGCTGAGCCTGTTCTTCGACCGCAACCGGTTGGCCACCTTCGCGGCCATCTTCCTGGCCGGCGGTGTGCTGTTCACCCTGACCGTGCTGATCGGCCTGTACGTGCAGGACATCATGGGCTACAGCCCGCTGCGCGCCGGCGTGGGCCTCCATCCCGTTCGCGATCGCGATGGGCCGTGGGGTTGGGTGCGTCGTCGCAGTTGGTGCGGTACTTCCCGCCGCGGACGCTGGTGATCGGTGGCGGCGTCCTGGTCGTGGGTGCGATGGTGTACGGCTCGACGCTGAACGCCGGCATCCCCTACTTCCCCAACCTGGTGGTGCCGATCGTCGTCGGCGGTATCGGCATCGGCGTGATCATCGTCCCGCTGGCGCTGGCGGCGATCGCCGGTGTCGGCTTCGATCAGATCGGGCCGACCTCGGCGATCGTGCTGATGTTGCAGAACCTCGGCGGCCCGGTGGTGCTGGCCGTCGTCCAGGCCGTCATCACCTCGCGCACCCTGTATCTGGGCGGGGTCAACGGTCCGGTCAAAGACATGAACCCCGCTCAATTGCACGCGCTGGACCAGGGCTACACCTACGGCCTGCTGTGGGTGGCCGGGGTGGCCGTCATCGTGGGCGCGGTGGCGCTGCTGATCGGCTACACCGCCGCGCAGGTCGCGCACGCGCAGGAGGTCCAAGAAGCCCTCGACGCCGGCGAGCTGTAACTGACCGCGCGTCGCGGCTCGGTGGGGTGGCGTGCCATGTCCACCGCGCTCGGTAGCCAACGCCCGAGCAAGCCGCAGCTGTCCGCCAGCGTGCTGGGGATCGCCATCGTGGCGATCACCGGGATGCAGCTGATGTCCACGCTGGACGGCACCATCGTGATCGCCGCGGTGACCCGGCTGGCCGAGACCCGGCACGAACGGCTGAAATTGGACGTCTCCGGCGCGCTGCTGGCCACGCTGGGCTGCAGCTGCGGCGTGCTGGTGTTCACCCAGGGGCCGCCGCGCGGCTGGGTCGACCCGTGGGTGATCGGTGCGGGCGTGGCGGCCGCCGGCTGTGGGCTGGTGTTCCTGATCGTCGAGCGTTCCGCGGAGAACCCGTTGGTGCCGTTGGCGGTGTTCGACGACCGCAACCGGGTGGCGACCTTCGTCGCGTACTTCCTGGCCGGCGGGGTGATGCTCACCGTGAGCGTGATGATCGGCCTGCTGGTCCAAGACGTGCTCGGCTATTCGGCGCTGCGGGCCGGCATCTGCTTCATCCCGTTCGCGGTGGGCATGGGGATCGGCAACGTGCTGACCACCCGGGTGGCGGCACTGATCGCGCCGCGCTGGCTGGTCATCGGCGCCGGCGCCCTGGTGCTGGGCGCCATGCTGTTCGGCTCCACGCTGCAACGCGACGTGCCGTACTTTCCCGACCTGCTGACGCTGTTCGTGGTGGGCGGCTTCGGCATCGGCGTCATCTCGGTGATCCTGCCGTTGTGCGCGGTCGCGGGGGTTGGCCCGGCCGAGATCGGCCCGGTGTCGGCGATCACGTTGATGGTGTACAACCTGGGCGGTCCGCTGGTGCTGGTCGTCATCCAGGCTGTGCAGGTGTCGCGCACGCTGTACCTCGGCGGTGTCAGCGGACCGATCACCGACATGACGTCGCCCAACTCGATGCGCTGGGCCACGGCTACACCTATTCGCTGCTGTGGGTGGCGGCGATCGCGGTGCTGGTGGGCGCCGCCGCGCTGTTTGTCGGCTTCTCCGCGCGCCAGATCGGCGTCGCGCAACACACCAAGGAGGCGGTGGAGGCCGGGGAGTTGTAGGGCGTCTGCTCGCCGTGGAAAAGCGTCGCCCGGCTAGGCTAGCCCGCTGTGATCACCCGGATGTCTGAGCTGTTCCTGCGCACCCTGCGCGACGACCCCGCCGACGCGGAAGTTCCCAGCCACAAGTTGCTGATCCGGGCCGGCTACATCCGGCCCATCGGGCCCGGGCTGTACAGCTGGCTGCCGCTGGGGCTGCGGGTGCTGCGCCGCATCGAACGCGTGGTCCGCGAGGAGATGAACGCCATTGGCGGCCAGGAGATCCTGTTTCCCGCGCTGCTGCCGCGTGATCCGTATGAGACGACCAACCGGTGGACGGAATACGGTGACACCATGTTCCGGCTGCAGGACCGCCGTCGCAACGACTATCTGCTCGGGCCCACGCACGAGGAAATGTTCACCCTGATGGTCAAGGGCGAGTACAGCTCCTACAAGGACTTCCCGCTGACGCTGTATCAAATCCAGACCAAGTACCGCGACGAGGCGCGGCCCAGGGCCGGCATCCTGCGCGCCCGCGAGTTCCTGATGAAGGACTCCTACTCCTTCGATATCGACGATGACGGGTTGAGCGCCGCGTACAACGCGCACCGAGGGGCCTACCAGCGCATCTTCGACCGGTTGGCGTTGCGGTATGTGATCGTCGCGGCCACCTCCGGCGCGATGGGCGGCTCGGCGTCCGAGGAGTTTCTGGCCGAAAGCCCGAACGGCGAGGACACGTTCGTGCGCTGCCGGGAATCCGGCTACGCCGCCAACGTTGAGGCGGTAGTCACCGCCCGCCCGGAGGCGCTGCCGCTCGACGGGCTGCCCGAGGCCGTGGTGCACGACACCCCGGGCACCCCGACCATCGCCTCCCTGGTGGACTGGGCCAACGGTGCGCTGGGCCGCACCGTCACCGCCGCCGACACCTTGAAAAACGTGCTGCTCAAGGTCCGCGAACCAGGCGGGGAGTGGGAGCTGCTCGGCATCGGCGTGCCCGGCGACCGGGAAGTCGACGAGAAGCGGCTGGCGGCCGCGCTGGAACCCGCCGAATACGCGCTGCTGTCCGACGACGATTTCACCAAATACCCATTCCTGGTGAAGGGCTACATCGGACCGAAAGCGCTGCGGGACAACGGGGTTCGTTACCTGGTCGACCCGCGGGTGGTGGATGGCACCAGCTGGATCACCGGCGCGGACCAGCCCGGCCGGCACGTGGTGGGGCTGGTGGCCGGCCGCGACTTCACCGCGGACGGCACCATCGAGGCCGCCGAGGTCCGCGACGGCGACCCGTCTCCGGATGGGGCGGGCCCGCTGGTCAGCGCCCGCGGCATCGAGATCGCCCACATCTTCTCCCTCGCCCGCAAATACACCGACGCGTTTGCCGCCGACGTGCTCGGCGAGGACGGCAAGCCGGTGCGGCCGACCATGGGCTGCTACGGCATCGGGGTGTCACGGCTGGTGGCCGTCGTCGCCGAACAGCACCACGACGAGCTGGGCCTGCGCTGGCCGGCGCAGATCGCCCCGTTCGACGTGCACCTGGTGATCGCCAACAAGGACCCCGAGGCCCGCACCGGGGCCACCACGCTGGCCACCGATCTGGACCGGCTGGGTGTCGAGGTGCTGCTCGATGACCGGCAGGCCTCGCCGGGGGTGAAGTTCAAGGACGCCGAACTGCTCGGGGTGCCCTGGATCGTGGTGGTCGGCCGCGGCTGGGCCGACGGGGTGGTCGAGTTGCGCAACCGCTTCACCGGCGAGACCCGCGAGCTACCGGTCGGGGTGTCGCTGGCCACCACCGTGGCCGCCGCGATCGCCGGGTAGTCGCCGCGGTTTTTGCTGCGAACGTGCACAAAATGCCAGGTGCGAGGCGGTTGTGGCGTACAAACGCGCACGTTCGCCGCTAGGGCCGGCGCCTATTCGCTGCCGCCGGGGAACGCCCCGGTGATCGGCCAGATGCCCAACGCGCGATTCCACCGGGCGCCCAGCACCGCGCTCTGCGTCAACGCGGTGACCGCGAACGCGCGGTCCTCCGAGGTCTGGGCGTGTTCGAGGACGGCACGCCAGGCCACCGCGGCGTCGTTTTCCATCCGCACCGCCAGCTGGGCGGCCTCCGTCGGATTGTTCACCGGGACCGGCAGCTGGTAGCCGGCCGCGGCGATCGGGACGGTCACCGACCGGTCGGTCAGCATGGCGACGACCTGATCGCGGCGGTCGCGGTGTTGGTGCAGGGCGTCGGCCACCAGGTAGTTGATGTCCGGCGGTGAATGCGCCGACACCATCCCGTAGCCGTAGATGACGCCGTATTCGGTGGTCAGCGCCTCGGCCAGGGCCGCGTCACCGGGCTTGTCGGGGGCGCTGGGGCCGGGCTCGGTCGAGGTCATGACCCGCTCTCCCCGGTGCCCAGCGCGACGGTGTAGGCCACGGTGCAGGCCGCCGCGATCGAGC
>PPEA01000380.1 GCA_002967005.1 Mycobacterium talmoniae | reverse complement strand
CCCTGCCCGGTGCCCTGCCGCGCGCCGGGGCCGGCGAGCCCGGTAGCGCGCCGTTTGTCCAGGTGCGGATCGACAAGGTGACCCCGACGGTGGTGACCACCACCAGCGAGCCGGTGGTGACCGTCGTCGGCACGGTGGCCAATGTCGGCGACCGCCCGGTCCGGGATGTGATGGTGCGCCTCGAGCACGCCGCGGCCGTCGCGTCCTCCGCCGGGTTGCGCACCAACCTCGACGGCGCCAACGACCAGTTCCGGCCGGTGGACACCTTCGTGACGATCTCCGAGGAGCTGCAGCGCGGACAGGAGATCGGCTTCACGCTGTCCACCCCGGTGCGTGCGGTGGACCAGCCGTCGTTGGAGATCGACCGGCCCGGGGTCTACCCGGTGCTGGTCAATGTCAACGGCACCCCCGACTACGGCGAACCCGCCCGGCTCGACGACGCCCGGTTCCTGCTGCCGGTGCTGGGGGTTCCGGCGAACCCCGACGAGCCGGCCGCCAGCTTGCCGGCGCTATCGGCCGCGGCGTGCAAGGCGTTGATGACGTCGGGCAGCGTGGGCGGCGGCCCGACCTGCGCGGTGGCGCTGGGCGAGGTCGAGGCCGCAGCGGAGGTGGGGGCCGGCTGCCCGGCCGCCCGGGCGATCTCGGTGGCCAGCGCCTGCGCGTGGTCGGACCGCTGGGCGGCGACGGTGGTCAGCGCGGAGGCGAGCGAGGGGTCCGCCGCGGCGGCGGCCGCGGTCGCTAGCTGGCTGTCGTGGCGGGCCAGCTCCAGCTGCGCTTCCAGGTCGTCGACCTCGGGCTCCGGGGTGGAACTGCACGCCGAGACGGCCACCCCGAACAGGGCCAATGCCACGCCACCGACCAGCACATGACGCCTGCTGACGACGGGGGAGGTGCTGGGCACGCCAACATCCTGCCATTGCGACCGGACGGGACTCGCAGCGGCGACGCGATGGCCGCGCCACGGGAGTGCCGGTGCGACGTTGCGATTGCCGTGCGGGCTGTGCCGAACCTGGCCGTCGCGGACCCTCGGCGCAATCTCAAGAACGGTACCGGGACCCCCGTAGCGGCGGCTGTGGGATGGCTGAGCGCTTCGCTTCTTCGCGCCGGCATGCACGATTCCTGGCGTATCGTTGGTAGCTGGTGCCCCGGCCCGCCGACACGGCGAACCGGGGCTGAGGACTGGACAACTCAAGATGAGGAGCTCGCCGTGACCACCGGCCTACCGTCGCAGACGCAGGTGATCGAGCTACTCGATGGAGAGTTCGCGCGCGCCGGATACGAAATCGAAGACGTCGTCGTCGACACCCACGCCCGCCCCCCACGCATCACCGTGATCGCGGACGGCGACACCGCGCTCGACCTGGACACCGCCGCGGAGTTGGCGCGTTCGGCCTCGGCGCTGCTCGACGGGCTGGACGGGATCGACGAACAGTACGTGCTGGAGGTCAGCTCCCCGGGTGTCGAGCGGCCGCTGACCAGCGAGAAGCATTTCCGTCGGGCGCGCGGCCGCAAGGTCGATCTCACCCTCGCCGACGGAGCGCAGCTGACCGGCCGGGTCGGCCCGCTCCACGACAACACGCTGACGCTGGTGGTCCGGTCCGGACAGGACTGGACGGTCCGCGAAATTCCGACCGCCCAGATTGTGAAAGCCGTTGTCCAGGTGGAGTTTTCGCGGCCGTCGCAGCGGGAGCTGGAGTTGGCGGGATCGGAGGCCTGATGAACATCGACATGGCCGCGCTGCACGCGATCGAGGCCGACAAGGGCATTTCGGTGGATGTGGTGGTCGAGACCATCAAGTCCGCGCTGCTGACCGCCTACCGGCACACCGAGGGGCACGAGGCCGACGCACACATCGACATCGACCGGAAAACCGGTGTGGTCAAGGTGATCGCCCGCGAGGTCGACGCGGACGGCAACGTTATCTCCGAATGGGATGACACCCCCGAAGGGTTCGGCCGGATCGCGGCCACCACCGCGCGGCAAGTGATTCTGCAGCGGCTGCGGGACGCCGAAAACGAGCGCAACTACGGCGAGTTCTCCACCCGCGAGGGCGAGATCGTCGCCGGGGTGATCCAACGCGACAGCCGGGCCAACGCCCGCGGTCTGGTCGTGGTCCGGATGGGCAGCGAAACCAAGGGCTCGGAGGGCGTCATCCCGGCCGCCGAACAGGTCCCCGGGGAGAGCTACGAGCACGGCGATCGGCTGCGCTGCTACGTGGTCGGGGTGACCCGGGGCAGCCGTGAGCCGCTGATCACGCTGTCGCGCACCCACCCCAACCTGGTGCGCAAACTGTTCTCGCTGGAGGTGCCCGAGATCGCCGACGGCTCGGTGGACATCGTCGCGGTCGCCCGAGAGGCCGGTCACCGCTCCAAGATCGCGGTGGCGTCGCGGGTGCCCGGCCTCAACGCCAAGGGCGCCTGCATCGGCCCGATGGGGCAGCGGGTGCGCAACGTGATGAGCGAGCTGTCCGGGGAGAAGATCGACATCATCGACTACGACGAGGACCCGGCGCGGTTCGTCGCCAACGCGTTGTCGCCGGCGAAGGTGGTGTCGGTGACGGTGATCGACCAGGCCGGCAAGGCCGCCCGGGTGGTGGTGCCCGACTTCCAGCTGTCGCTGGCGATCGGCAAGGAGGGCCAGAACGCGCGGCTGGCGGCCCGGCTCACCGGCTGGCGCATCGATATCCGCAGCGACGCGCCCGCGCATTCGGGCAGTCCCGGCGACCACGGCCACGGGGTGTCGCACGAGCACTGAGCGGACGCCGTGATCGAGTTGCGTTCCCTCGCCCGGCTCAGCGGTGCGCAGTCCCGGTCGATCAGCCCGGAGAACTTCGACGGGGCCA
>PPEA01000038.1 GCA_002967005.1 Mycobacterium talmoniae | reverse complement strand
TGCTGCTGGCGATCGGGTTGGGGGTGTTGTCGCTGTCCAGCGCGTTGGCGTTGGCCGGGGTGTCGGCCTGGCTGATCACCCGCGCCTGGCAGATGCCCCCGGTGCTGGACCTGTCGGTCGCGGTGGTCGCGGTGCGCGCATTCGCGATCGCTCGCGGCGTCCTGCACTACTGCGAGCGGCTGGCCACCCACGACACCGCGCTGCGCGCCGCCGGCACGGCCGTCGACCTGCGCAGCATGGGCTCGCTGTGCCACGGGTTCGCCAGCCTGTTCCCGCTGGGCGGGGACAGCGCCGTCGCGACGGCGGAGTTGATCTCGGCGCTGCGCGCGCACCTCAGCCGGGACTGAACGGGCCAGGTCGGCGCCGGTACTCTGGTAACGCCGTCGTCGGCACACGCCGCGACCGTCCCCGCAACCAGTACACGAGGATCAGCGAACCTGTGGCAAACAAACCCAAACGCCCCGCGCGCTTCGACCTGCAGGCCGCCGGTCGCCGGCGCAATCTGATCATCCAGATCTCCCTCGTCGCGCTCGTCGTGATCTTCGCGGTGGCGGTGGTCGGCTACATCGTCTACAAGAAGCCGCCCACCGGGGACCGGGCGGTGCGGGTGACCTCGGAGAAGCTGATCAAGGACGACAGCGGCGAGCCCAAGGCGGTCATCACGTTCTACGAGGACTTCCTGTGCCCGGCGTGCGGCAACTTCGAGCGGGCGTTCGGCCCGACGGTGTCCCGGCTCATCGACATCGGGGCCATCGCCGCCGACTACCACATGGTCGGCATCCTGGACCGGGCCGCCAGCGACCACTACTCCTCCCGCGCGGGGGCGGCGGCCTACTGTGTCGCCGACGAGAACATCGACGCCTTCCGGCGGTTCCACACCGCGCTGTACACCGAGCAGATCCAGCCCGCCGAGGTCGGCGGGAACTATCCGGACGACACCCGGCTGATCGAAATCGCCCGCCAGGCCGGCGTGATCGGCCATGTTCCGGACTGCATTCACAGCGGCAAATACCTCAAGATGGTCAAAAACATGGCCAAGGTCGCCGAGATCCACGCCACCCCGACGGTCCGGATCAACGGCGCGGACTACAAGTGGTCGACACCGGACGCGCTGGTCGCCAAGATCAAGGAAATCGTCGGCGACGTGCCGGGTCTCGAGTCGGTGGCGGCCCGGCAGGCATCGTGACCGACACGGTGTCGGTGTCCGCGCCGACCAAGGTATCCGGCGACCCGGCGCCGGGCGTGTCGGTCGCCGCGCTGAGCGCCTGGTGGGTGCTGATCGCCGGGGTGATCGGGCTGATCGCCTCGGTGACCCTGACGGTGGAAAAGATCCGGTCGCTGGCCGACAAAGGCTATGTGCCGTCGTGCAATATCAACCCGGTGCTGTCCTGCGGGTCGGTGATGGTCACCCCGCAGGCGTCGCTGCTGGGCTTCCCCAACCCGCTGATCGGGATCGCGGCGTTCACCGTCGTGGTCGTCACCGGCGTGCTGGCGGTGACGAAAGTGCTGCTGCCGCAGTGGTATTGGGTCGGCATGGCGACCGGGACACTGGTCGGCGCGGGTTTTGTGCACTGGCTGATCTACCAAAGCCTGTATGAGATCGGCGCGCTGTGCCCGTACTGCATGGTGGTGTGGTCGATCACCATCCCGCTGCTGGTGGTGTTCGCAGCTATTGCAGATCAACCGATCCGTGGACACAAAACTTTGCAGGTTTTGCACCGGTGGCGATGGACGCTGACTGCGTTATGGTTCATCGCGTTGATCATGTTGATTTTCATTCGATTTCAGGATTACTGGTCGACGCTGATTTAAAGGGGTGCCCTGTGATCTCCAAAGTGCTGGTCGCCAACCGTGGCGAGATCGCCATCCGCGCGTTCCGGGCCGCCTACGAACTGGGTGTGGGCACCGTCGCGGTCTATCCGTACGAGGACCGCAACTCGGTGCACCGCTTGAAGGCCGACGAGTCGTATCAGATCGGCGAGGTGGGCCACCCGGTGCGGGCCTATCTGTCGGTCGACGAAATCGTCGACACCGCACGCCGTGCCGGCGCCGACGCGGTGTATCCGGGGTATGGCTTCTTGTCGGAGAATCCCGAGCTGGCCTCGGCGTGTGCGGCGGCCGGCATCACGTTTGTCGGGCCGAAAGCCGAAGTGCTGGAGCTGACCGGCAACAAGTCCCGGGCGATCGCGGCCGCACGGGAGGCCGGGCTGCCGGTGCTGAGCTCGTCGGCGCCGTCGGCGTCGGTGGACGAGTTGTTGGCGGCGGCGGCCGACATGGCGTTCCCGGTGTTCGTCAAGGCCGTCGCCGGCGGCGGGGGCCGCGGGATGCGTCGGGTCACCGAAATCGGCGCGCTGGCCGAAGCGATCGAAGCCGCCAGCCGGGAGGCCGAATCGGCGTTCGGGGACGCAGACGTCTACCTCGAGCAGGCGGTGATCAACCCGCGCCACATCGAGGTGCAGATCCTGGCCGATAACCACGGCAACGTGATCCACCTCTACGAGCGGGACTGCAGCGTGCAGCGCCGCCACCAGAAGGTCGTCGAGCTGGCGCCGGCGCCGAACCTGGATCCGGCGCTGCGGGAGAAGATCTGCGCCGACGCGGTCGCGTTCGCCCGCCACATCGGCTACAGCTGCGCGGGCACCGTCGAGTTCCTGCTCGACGAGCGCGGCCACCACGTGTTCATCGAGATGAATCCGCGGATCCAGGTGGAGCACACCGTCACCGAGGAGATCACCGACGTCGACCTGGTCTCCTCCCAGTTGCGCATCGCCGCCGGGGAATCCCTGGCCGATTTGGGGCTGAGCCAGCAGGCGATCGCCCCGCACGGCGCGGCGCTGCAGTGCCGGATCACCACCGAGGACCCGGCCAACGGGTTTAGGCCCGACACCGGCCGGATCAGCGCCTATCGCAGCCCGGGCGGGGCCGGCATCCGGCTGGACGGCGGCACCAACCTGGGCGCGGAGATCAGCGCCCATTTCGACTCCATGCTGGTCAAATTGACCTGCCGGGGCCGCGATTTCACCACCGCGGTGAACCGGGCCCGCCGTGCGATCGCCGAGTTCCGGATCCGCGGGGTGTCGACGAACATCCCGTTTCTGCAGGCGGTGCTCGACGACCCGGATTTCCAGGCCGGCCGCGTCACCACGTCGTTCATCGACGAGCGCCCGCAGCTGTTGACCGCGCGGTCCTCGGCGGACCGCGGCACCAAGATCCTCAACTACCTCGCCGACGTCACCGTCAACCAGCCGCACGCGCCCGGCCGTCGGCGGTGTACCCGCACGACAAGCTGCCGGAGATCGATCTGGACGCCCCGCCGCCGCCGGGATCCAAACAACGGCTGGTGCAGCTGGGGCCGGAGGGTTTCGCCCGGTGGATGCGGGAGAGCCGGGCGGTCGGGGTGACCGACACCACGTTCCGCGACGCGCACCAGTCGCTGCTGGCCACCCGGGTGCGCACCAGCGGGCTGCTGAAGGTCGCGCCGTACATCGCCCGGCTGACCCCGCAGCTGTTGTCGATGGAGTGCTGGGGCGGGGCGACCTACGACGTGGCGTTGCGGTTCCTCAAAGAGGACCCGTGGGAGCGGCTGGCCGCGCTGCGCGAAGCGCTGCCCAACATCTGTCTGCAGATGCTGTTGCGGGGCCGCAACACCGTCGGCTACACGCCGTATCCGGAGTTGGTGTGCTCGGCGTTTGTGGAGGAGGCCACCGCGACGGGTGTGGACATCTTCCGCATCTTCGACGCCCTCAACAACGTCGAGTCGATGCGCCCGGCGATCGATGCCGTACGCGAAACCGGTTCGGCCGTCGCCGAAGTCGCGATGTGCTACACCGGCGACCTGTCCAACCCGGACGAGCAGATCTACACCCTGGACTATTACCTCAAGCTGGCCGAGCAGATCGTTGACGCCGGGGCGCACGTGCTGGGTATCAAGGACATGGCCGGGCTGCTGCGGGCACCGGCGGCCACCACCTTGGTCGCCGCGCTGCGCAGCCGGTTCGACCTGCCGGTGCACGTGCACACCCACGACACCCCCCGCTCCGGCGAACTCCGCGCCGTACTTCGATCTTTACATCGCGCAAATGCTGGTTCTGGGCAT
>PPEA01000379.1 GCA_002967005.1 Mycobacterium talmoniae | reverse complement strand
GGAGAACTTCGACGGGGCCAAAGGGGGCGGCGCCCGCGCCACCGCCGCCACCAGCGCCGCCGCCGCGGCCCACCTGGGCACGGGCTGGAAGATCTCGCCCAGCGTCGACATCGACGGGCACACCACCCACGAGCTGGCGGTCATCGACGGCCCGGCGCTGATCACCCACATCTGGCTGACCACGCATCACCGCCACTGGCGCAGCCTGATCCTGCGGGCCTACTGGGACGGCGCCGAGCAGCCCGCGATCGAGGTCCCGCTGGGCGACTTCTTCGGTCAGGGCTGGGGTGAGTTCGCCCAGCTGTCCTCGGTGCCGGTGGCGGTGAACTCGCACGGCGGCTTCAACAGCTACTGGCCGATGCCGGTGCCCCGGCACGGGCGGCTCACCCTGGAGAACCGGGCGCCGGCCACCGCCACCGTCTACTACCAAATCAGCTACGAGATCGACGTCGACGTCGCCGATGCCGGCTACCTGCACTGCCAATTCCGCCGCAGCAACCCGTTGGCCGCCGGCAGCGTGCACCCGATCCTGGACACCGTGCCCGGCGCTGGCAAGTACGTCGGCACCTACCTGGCGTGGGGCGTCAACCGGCCCGGCTGGTGGGGTGAGGGTGAGGTCAAGTTCTACCTCGACGGCGACCAGGAGTTCCCCACCATCTGCGGCACCGGCACCGAGGACTACTTCGGTGGCGCCTGGAACTTCGACGTGCCCGGCCAGGGCTACACCGCCTACACCACCCCGTTTCTCGGGCTGCACCAGATCCTCCGGCCCGACGGGCTGTACCGCAGCCAGCAGCGGTTCGGCATGTACCGCTGGCACCTGGCCGACCCGATCCACTTCCAGCGCGATCTGCGGGTGGACATCCAGGCCCTGGGGTGGACGTCGCGGGGCCGCTACCAGCCGTTGCACGACGACATCGCCTCCACTGCGGTGTTCTACCTGGATCGCCCGTCGGCGCCGCGCCCGCCGCTGCCCAGCGCCGACGCGCTAGAGGTGGGTGAGCCGACCTGAGCGGTCACCGTGAGGCATGGCCGTTCGGCCTGGTGGCGCCTGACTTCCAGCGGTCACTGGCGATCGGCAAACAGGGCCAGAATGCGCGCATGCTGGCCCCGGCTTACCGGCGCTGGGGCATCGACATGCGCAGCGAGGCCGCGGCACACTCGGGCAGTCGGACCACGGTCACGAAGTGGCGCACAGCACTGACGTTGCGTTCAGTCGTCTCTGATTATCCAAACCCGTGGATCTGCTAGCCGCTCGACGTAATCTCGGACCGTCGTGCGTTGCTCCGTGCCAAATTTCGAGACGTCAATCCGGACATAGTTCACGTTGCCCAATTGCGACATTATGATGCGATTCAAGACGCTGATATCAAGGTATCTTCCCTCGTGAGGGCCAATCGTAAAGCACGTGTTGCGCGTCGGGTCCCGGTTGTATTCTTGCTGTTCGCGAGCAAACTGGTACAAATCCTCGAATATCGCCGCGAGGTTGTTCCGGACTGCGGTGTCTTCTAGACCCGCTACATGGAGGGGCAGCTCATTGACTATGAGATCGACCAGTTGAGCTTGTTTCGGGTCACGGAGGTCCAGAAAAGTGCAGTTCGTTTCGGCCATATCGCTAAGCAAGTTCCTCGTTGCGGCGTCCGGTGCACGACTCGCGAGAAATTCCATGACGAATGCGGTCGCCCTGCCACCGCCCATCCATTCGCGCTGCAGAAAAGAGATATGGCCGTTCACCGGTTGTATCTCACTGCCGATGTAATCCCCGGGTAAGGCATGTTGTTCCTTACTGAACTTTGAAGTGGGCGGCGATTAGTGGCCGCCCCCGCAGCCGCCTCCGCCGCAGCCGTCGCCGCCCCCCCAACCCGAATGCCCGCCCCGCAGCCATGCCCGCCCGTGGTGACCACCCCCACTGTCATCGCCGCTGTAACCCGCATCCCAGAGGTTGCGGCGCGGGCGGGAGCGGTCCTGCGGCTGGGCCAACGTCCGGATGACGATGATCACCAGGATCGTCCCGCCGACTATCAGCATGGTTACGCCCATGCTGGCATGCTAAGTGGCGCCGCTAACCGCGCTAGATGAACAAATGGTGACCACGCCGACGGGGGATAGGTTGAGGTTTCGTCGGAGGTTCGCCAGTCCGGAACAGACCGCGGCCGCTGTCGCGAACCTCGAACTGCCCGAGGCGGTGTTCAAGACCTGTCCGTGGCAGCCGCGCGCACTCATCGACACGGGGCTGCGCCAATGGCTGCGCTGCTGCGGCGTGGCGCTGCGCGACGACCAGGTCATCGGGATGCCGTCACGCGCGATCGACGAGGCCTGGCACGGATTCATTTTGTGCACCGCGCGGTATGCGGCGTTCTGCGATGCGGCCTACGGCCGGTTTCTGCACCACCACCCCGACGGCGGCGCACCCGCGCGGGTTGCCGCAGCGGCGGATTCCCGGGACACCCAACTGGGCCGCACCGTGGTGGCCTGGTCGCTGGTGGCGAGGCCCGGCGAAAGCTGCGTGATGTGGGATCTGGATAGCGTCCTGGGGCTCGACGATCCGTGGGGGCTCAGCGCCGAGCGGGTCGCCGAGATCCAGGCGCGGCTGCAGACCCAGCCGTGACGCCGGAGCCGGCGCCGTTTACATCGCTGACCTTGGGGTTTGGCGACGGGCAGCGGCCGCGGTAGCCGCCGATGCGGCCGGCAGGGTCGTTGTGCGGGGCCCAGCGGGAACGTCGCGTCCGACCCTCGATCGGGAAGGTGGCGAAACGGGCGCAGTAGGTCCTCGTCACCTCACCGATAGGTGGTTCGGAGCACCCCCGGCGTATAGGTAGACTGAGCCGTGATCCAGCGCGAGAATCCGGCCGTTGACTCGCGACAGCACCGCCGCCCCGAAGGACCGGTGCGAACGTGTGTCGGCTGCCGGAAACGAGAGTTGGCGGTCGGACTGCTTCGCGTAGTTGCTGCATCAACCGGGAACGGCACCTATTCCGTGATCGTTGATACAGCGGGTAATCTGCCGGGGCGGGGCGCATGGCTGCATCCCGCCCTGCAGTGCGCGAACGAAGCGATCCGACGGCGAGCTTTCGGGCGGGCGCTACGGATCGCCGGTTCACCGGACAGCTCCGCGGTGGTCGAGCACCTCAACGCGCTCGCCGCCACGGATACAGAGAACAGGTAGCGAAGAACATGAGCACACCGTGAAGTCCCGATGACCATGCGTCATAGCTAAACCCGAGGCGCGGCCCCACCACCGCTGTCGCCTCATGGACAGGAGAAGTAGTGGCAAAGGCCCGCGTACACGAGTTGGCCAAGGAACTCGGTGTTACCAGCAAGGAAGTCCTCGCTCGGCTAAGCGAGCAGGGCGAATTCGTTAAATCCGCATCGTCGACGGTGGAAGCCCCCGTCGCCCGTCGCCTGCGCGAATCGTTCGGCGGCGGCAAGCCCGCGGCGGCGAAGCCCTCCGGCAACGG
>PPEA01000378.1 GCA_002967005.1 Mycobacterium talmoniae | reverse complement strand
CCGCCGCGCGGCCCACCCGGCGGCGGGCGGTCAGCTGTCGAATACCGGTTCGCAGCCGCGGGCGGTCCTCCTGGTGGGCCATCATGTCGCTCCAGCCCAGGAAGTCGTTGAGGGTGAAGGACCCGGTGCCCCACGACGATGCGCTGAAATCGTGCGGCCCCACGGTGATGACGGCCGCGGCCAGCTCGGGCGGCGGATCGACCAGCAGCGCCCACTGGGTGAACCCCAGGTAGGACAGCCCGATGGTGCCGAACGTCCCGGTGAACCACGGCTGGCGGCGCAGCCAGGCCACCGTGTCGGCGCCGTCGGCGACCTCGTTGACCATCGGCTCGAACACCCCGCCGGAGCCGAAGGTGCCGCGCACACTCTGCAGGATCACGTGGTAGCCGCGCGCGGCGTAGATCCGGGCGTACACCAGCGAAAACGGAAACTTGCGGCCGTACGGGCACCGGACCAGCAGGGTGCCGATGGCGTCGGCGGTCGGGGCGTAGTGGTCGGCGACCAGCGACACCCCGTCGCGCATCGGGACGGCGACGCGGTGCACCGTGTAGCCGGTGCTCGGCGCGGGCAGCTGCAGCACCCGTCCCAGGACGCGGTCGGTGAGCCCGTGCAGCCGGCTTTGGTCGCTCCGGCGGGCGGTATCGGCGGTGGCGGTCATGGGTCAGTAGATGTAGTGCGGGGACAGTTGCTGGGCGCGCATCATGTTCTCGGCCGGGCAGTCGACGTCGGGCTCGGAGTAGACCGGCGAGTAGTACAGCGACTGCTGGATGACCCCGTAGCTGGTCTTGAACGTCACCATGCAGGAAAACCACCACCGGTTGTTCCAGTCGGTGGGCTTCATCACCCAGTACTGGGCGGCGCGGTGACCGTTGATCGTGGTCTCGACGGCGTCGGCCGGCAACGTCTGCTCGTAGCTGCGCCAGATGATCGGCTCGACGGCCATCTGGTAGTTGCCGGCGTCGAACTCGCAGCGTTTCCCCTCCACCGGCTTGGGTGGGGTGTAGGCCAGGCCGAGACCCGCGATGACGTCGTAGGGGATGTCCTCGCACGCATCGAACGGGCGGGGGTTGGTGGTGTTGACCGGCGGTTTCGTCGGGGTGGTCATCGGCGCGGTGGTGGAGCGCAGCTCCACCGCCGCGCTGTCACCGCCGGTGGACGCGGCGCCCTGCGCGACGACGAAGACGGCCATGACCAGCGCGCCCAGCGTCGCGATCAACCGCACCTTGGTGAGCATCAGACCCCTCGCAGTCGCCGACTTCCTGCCGGGGAGTGTACAAGTCGCGGCTACGCCGCTACAGCCGGAATGAGAACCTGTTTCAGTTCGACGCCGGGCCCACCCATTAGGCTGGACGACTGTGGCAGCACAGGAGTCGACGGGCACGCACCGCCCGACCCTCTGGGCGGTCTCCGATCTGCACACCGGCCACAGTGGCAACAAGCCGGTCACCGAATCGCTGTATCCGTCGTCGCCGGATGACTGGCTGATCGTCGCCGGTGACGTCGCCGAACGCACCGACGAGATTCGCTGGTCGCTGGATCTGCTGCGTCGCCGGTTCGCCAAGGTGATCTGGGTGCCCGGCAACCACGAGCTGTGGACCACCGGCCGGGACCCGATGCAGATCTTCGGCCGGGCCCGCTACGACTACCTGGTTGATATGTGCGACGAGATGGGGATCATCACCCCCGAGCACCCGTTCCCGGTGTGGACCGAGGAGGGCGGGCCGGCCACCATCGTGCCGATGTTTTTGCTGTACGACTACACCTTCTTGCCGGCGGGGGCGACCAGTAAGGCCGAGGGGCTGGCGATCGCCAAGGACCGCAATGTGGTGGCCACCGACGAGTTCCTGCTCTCACCCGAGCCGTACGCCACCCGGGATGCCTGGTGCCGCGACCGGCTCGCCACTACCCGCAAACGGCTCGAAGACTTGGACTGGATGACGCCGACGGTGCTGGTCAACCACTTCCCGCTGGTGCGCGAGCCCTGTGAGGTGCTGTTTTACCCGGAGTTCTCGCTGTGGTGCGGCACCACCGAAACCGCGGACTGGCACACCCGCTACAGCGCGGTCTGCTCGGTGTACGGCCACCTGCACATACCCCGCACCACCTGGTACGACGGGGTGCGCTTCGAGGAGGTGTCGGTGGGCTACCCGCGGGAATGGCGGCGGCGCAAACCCTACCGCTGGCTGCGCCAGATCCTGCCCGACCCGCAGTACGCGCCCGGCTACCTCAACGACTTCGGCGGCCATTTCGTCATCACCCCGGAGATGCGGGCGGCGAGCGAGCAGTTCCGGGAACGCCTGCGCCAACGGCAGGCCCGATGAGCGCGCTGCTGGACGCGGTGCTGCCGCAGCGCGGCCCCGGGGAACTGGCGGCCGTCGAACGCTGCGACGACCCGCCCGGGCTGACACCGCTGCCCGAAGAGGAGCCGCTGATCGCCAAGTCGGTGGCCAAGCGGCGCAACGAGTTTGTCACCGTCCGGTACTGCGCCCGGTTGGCGCTGCAGCAGCTGGGGGAGCCGCCGGTGCCGATCCTCAAGGGGGAGAAGGGCGAACCGCGCTGGCCCGACGGGGTGGTGGGCAGCCTGACCCACACCGCCGGTTTCCGCGGCGCCGTGGTGGGGCGCGTGCCCGCGGTGCGTTCGGTGGGTATCGACGCCGAACCGCACGACGTGTTGCCAAACGGCGTGCTCGACGCGGTGAGCCTGCCGGTCGAACGCACCGAGCTGGCCGCGCTGCCTGCTAGCTTGCACTGGGACCGGATCCTGTTCTGTGCCAAGGAGGCCACCTACAAGGTGTGGTTTCCGCTGACCCAGCGGTGGCTGGGTTTCGAGGACGCCCACATCACCTTCTCGATCTCCCGCGAGCGTGCGTGTCCCCGGCCCGACACGCCGGCCGACGACCCGGAACCGCGCACGCTCGTGGCCGGCGGCGAGTTCGTGTCGCAGATCCTGATCGACCCGGCCGCACGATCCGGGCCGCCGCTGACCACCCTGCGCGGACGCTGGGCGGTCGCCGACGGCCTGGTGCTGACGGCGATTGTGTTGTGAGCGCACCCCAACCCGGCATCGTCATCGTCGACAAGCCGGGCGGCATGACCAGCCACGACGTGGTGGCGCGGTGCCGGCGGATCTTTGGCACCCGCAAGGTCGGGCACGCCGGCACCCTGGACCCGATGGCCACCGGCGTGCTGGTGATCGGGGTGGACCGCGCCACCAAGATCCTGGGCTTGTTGACCACCGACACCAAGTCGTATGCCGCCACCATCCGGCTGGGGCAGACCACCACCACCGAGGACGCCGAAGGCGAGCTGGTGCAGCAGGTTTCGGCCGCACAGTTGACCGGGGACGCGATCGGCGGGGCCATCGCGGCGCTGCGCGGCGACATCGCGCAGGTGCCCTCAGCGGTCAGCGCGATCAAGGTCGACGGCAAACGCGCCTACCGGCTGGCACGGGAAGGCCAGCACGTGGAACTGGCTGCGCGCCCGGTGCGGATCGACCGGTTTGATCTGCTGGCGCTGCGACGCGTCGGTGAGCTCATCGACGTCGACGTCGAGGTGGATTGTTCGGCGGGCACCTACATCCGTGCCCTGGCCCGCGACCTGGGCGCCGCGTTGGGCATCGGCGGGCACTTGACCGCGCTGCGGCGCACCCGGTCCGGCCAGTTTGGGCTGGATCAGGCCCGGACCTTGGACGAGCTAGCTGAGATACCTCGGTTGAGCTATACGCTGGATGCGGCCTGCCTGCAGGCCTTTCCGCGGCGCAAACTCAGCACCGAGGAGGCCGAGGCCGCCAGCCACGGGCGCCGCTGAAACCGGCGGGCATCGACGGGATTTACGCGGCGACCGACCCGGACGGCCGGGTGATCGCGCTGCTGGAGGATGTCGGGTCCCGAACGAAATCCGTGGTGGTGGTGCGGCCGGCCACGCTGTCGTAGCGCGCACTGGCCAGCATAGCCAGCACAACAACGACAGTTAGATACAACTGTGCATGTATGCTGTCTGCGCAGGTCGTAGTGCGGCGAGGAGGAGAGGCGAGGCGGTGGCGACGAAGACCGATGGCCGGGCAGCGCGGCGCACCCAGGCCGAGCGCAGCGCCGCCATGCGGGAGCGCCTGCTCGACGCCACGGTCGAATGCCTGGTTTCCTTCGGCTACTCCGGAACGACCACGCCACGCATCGCCGAGATGGCCGGGGTTACTCGGGGCGCTCAGATCCACCACTTCCGTTCGAAGGAAGACCTGGTGGTGGCGGCCATCGAGCACCTGGCACAACAGCGCGCACAAGCCGCGATCCGCGAGCTCGGCCGGCTCCATGAGAGCCCGGACCCCGTAGCGGCGGTGCTGGACTTCATGTGGGAGGTCCACCAGGGGCCGCTATTCGTTGCGACAATGGAACTTTGGGTCGCCGCCCGCACCGATCGGGTGCTGGCGCAACAGATCGAGCGGGTGGAACCGGTCGTCAACAGCGCGCTGATCGCAGCGATCACTCAGGTGCTCCCGGAACATCCGGCACCAACCGAACTCGCGAACCTCATCTACACCGCCATGGACGCCCTGCGCGGGATCCTGGTGGCCAGCTTCGTTGACCAGGACACTGAACGCGCCCATCGGCGGTGGGGGCGGGCCTGCACCCATCTACGCGCGATCGCCGCTGACGCGTTTTCAGAATTGGGCTAAGCCGCCGCAACGCTGCTCCCGGGTGTGACGTTAGCTTCACGCCCGGCATTCGAGGGTGAACCTAACTTCACTCGCGTGCCGCGCCCTCACCCACCGGATACCCGGCCGAGACCGACACGCTCACCAGCCTCCACCGGCATGACCAGCGCTAACCGAATGCTTGCAAAGATACAATCAGGTGTGTATGTTTTCTTCCACGGTGAGCAACCCGCTGAAGGGAGCGTGATGTCAAACAAGGTCTATGTCGTCGGCGTCGGCATGACGAAGTTCGAGAAACCGGGCCGGCGACTCAACGACGACGGGTCAGCATGGGACTACCCCGACATGGCCCGCGAATCGGGCACCAAGGCGCTGTCCGACGCGGGCATCGACTACCGCGAGGTCGAGCAGGGCTACGTCGGCTACGTCTACGGCGAGTCCACCTCGGGGCAGCGGGCACTGTACGGGCTCGGCATGACCGGGATCCCGGTCGTTAACGTCAACAACAACTGCTCAACCGGCTCCACCGCGCTTTTCCTTGCTGCACAGTCGATTCGGGGTGGACTGGCGGACTGCACGATCGCGCTAGGGTTCGAGAAGATGCAGCCCGGCTCGCTGGGGTCGACCTACGACGACCGCGCCCAGCCGATGGACAAGCACATCCTGGCGATGGCGGAGATCTCCGAGGTGCTGTTCCCGCCGGCGCCGTGGATGTTCGGTGCCGCCGGCCGTGAGCACATGAAGCAACACGGCTCCACCGCCGAGCATTTCGCCAAGATCGGGTACAAGAACCACAAGCATTCGGTGAACAACCCGTATTCGCAGTTCCAGGACGAGTACACGCTGGACGACATCCTGGCCGCCCGGATGATCTACGACCCGCTGACCAAGCTGCAGTGCTCGCCGACCTCGGACGGATCCGGTGCGGCGATCCTGGCGTCCGAGGCGTTCGTCGACAAACACGGGTTGGCCGCCCAGGCGGTGGAGATCGTCGGACAGTCGATGACCACCGACTACGCCAACTCCTTCGATGGCACCTGCAAGGCCCTCATTGGCTATCACATGAACGTGGCGGCGGCTCAACAGGTCTACCAGCAGTCCGGTCTGGGCCCGGAGGACTTCCAGGTCATCGAGCTGCACGACTGCTTCTCCGCCAACGAACTGCTGCTGTATGAGGCGCTGGGTCTGTGTGGCGAGGGTGAGGCGCCGAAGCTGATCGACAACGGCGACACCACCTACGGCGGCCGCTGGGTGGTGAACCCGTCCGGTGGACTGATCTCCAAGGGACATCCGCTGGGCGCCACCGGTTTGGCGCAGTGCGCCGAGCTGACCTGGCAACTGCGCGGCACCGCCGACAAACGGCAGGTGGACAACGTCACCGCTGCGCTGCAACACAACATCGGACTCGGCGGCGCCGCCGTCGTCACCGCCTACCAGCGCGCCGAGCGCTGACATCCAACCAATCATCACCGAAAAACAAGGGGAAACACTATGGGACACATCGAAGCCACCAAGCAACTGTCGGTCACTCCCGAGGCGTTGTGGAACACCATCACCGATCTGTCGAGCTGGGACAAGTGGTTCACCATTCACGAGAAGTGGCTGCAAGAGCCTCCGGCCACACTGGAGCCCGGGGCGACGCTGATTGCCAAGGTCGTGATGCTCGGCATGGCCAACAAGATCGAATGGACGGTCGACAAGGTCACTGCGCCGAACAGTCTGACGATGTCGGGCGCCGGGATGGCCGGCGTGAAATGCCAGTTCGAGTTCTCGGTGACGCCCGCCGGTGACGGCTCGCAGTTCAGCGTGGCCGGCGACTTCGAGGGCGCGCTGATCAAGGGTGCGCTGGGCAAAGCGGTCGAGAAGGACGGTGCCAAACAACTCGACAAGACGCTCGCACAGCTTGAGACGCTGGCCTCGGCGGGGGCCTGACATGTCCGACGAGGACTTGGCGTTCGACGACGATGGTCTGAACACCTGGACCGACGAGGACCGGTTCGAGGTCAGCCGCGAGCGGCTCGTCGAGTACGCGAAGGCGACCAACGACCCGATCCCGGCGCACCTGGCCGGAGACGTCGCACCGCCGGTGTTCGCGATCGTGCCGGTGTTCGAGTCACTGCTGGCCCCGACCGTCGACGTCGCACCGGTGGAGCTGATCCCCCGGGTGGTGCACGGCGAGCAGGACTTTCATTTCCACCGGCCGATCCGACCCGGCGACAAGCTGGTGTCGCGGGGCAAGATGATCGGCTACGAAGGGCTGGAAAAGGGGACCCGCGCGGCGGTGTACCTGGAATGCCGCAACGAGGACGGTGAACTGGTCAACGAGCAGTACGTGACCTGCTTCTTCCGCGGTCACAACGCCGGCAAGAAGGTCGGCGAACTGAGCCCCGAGCACAAGTTCGACGACGCACTGCACGACCGGCCGCCGCTGGCCAAGATCGTGCAGCATGTCGACGCCGACCAGACGTTTCGTTACTCACCGGCCGCGGGTGACCCGATGCCGATCCACCTCGACGAGGAGGTGGCCCGCGATGCCGGGTTGCCGGGCATCATCGCCCACGGGCTGTGCACCATGGCGTTCACCTCGTGGGCGGTGCTCACCGAGGTCGGCGGATCGGATGTGAACCGGCTCAAGCGGTTCGCGGTGCGGTTCTCCAAGATGGTGCTGCCCGGCGACGACCTGGAGACCCGGATCTGGCAGACCGGCCGCGGCGACCGGGCGACGACGTATGCGTTCGAGACCGCGCGCAACGGGGATGCCGGCGAGGAGTTCGCCATCACCGACGGCCTGGCCGTGATCACCGACTAGATCGACAGGAGCAATCACATGGGAGCTTTGGAAGGACGGGTCGCCGTCATCACCGGCGCCGGGCGCGGCATCGGCCGCGAGCATGCGCTGCTGTTCGCCCGCGAGGGGGCCAGCGTCGTCGTCAACGATCTCGGCGGCAGCAACGCTGGGGAAGGCGCCGACGCCGGCCCGGCGCACGAGGTGGTCGACGAGATCACCGCAGCGGGTGGGCGCGCGGTGGCCAACACCGACAACATCGCCACCTGGGATGGCGCGAAGGGTGTTGTGCAGCAGGCGATCGACGAGTTCGGCCGGCTGGACGTGCTGGTCAACAATGCCGGGATTCTGCGGGACGCGTTCATCCCGGGCATGGAGGAATCCCAGTGGGACGCGGTCATCGCCGTGCACCTCAAGGGCCACTTCGCGATGCTGCGCCACGCCGCTGCGTACTGGAAAGCGCAGTCGAAGGCCGGGGATCAGCCCAACGCCGCGGTGATCAACACCGCCTCGGGCTCCGGGGTGACGCTGCCCAACGCCGGGCAGGCTAATTACGGGGCGGCCAAGGCCGGGATCGCGGCGCTGACCCTGATCGCGGCCGAGGAGTTGGACCGCTACGGGGTTCGGGTCAACGCGATCGCGCCGATCGCCCGCACCCGCCTCACCCTGGCCACCCCCGGCATGGGCGCCTTGATGGCCGAACCGGAGGAGGGCGAGGTCGACCTGTTCAGCCCGGCCAACATCTCGCCGCTGGTGGCCTACCTGGCGTCGGAGAAGTGCCCGCTGACCGGGAAGGTGTTCGCGGTGCAGGGGGGTGCGATCTCCGAGCTGGCCGGCTGGCACGACGTGAAGACCATCGAAACCGACGGCCGGTGGCTGATCGACGACATCGCTGCGAGGTTGCCCCAATAGCCACCGGCGACGATGCAGAACGAAGTGACGCTGAGGAGACGGAGTAGAAAATGATCGAATGGTCCGAATCCGACGAGCTCATTCGCGAGAGCGTTCGGGAGTTCATCGCCAAAGAGATCGCGCCGCACCGCGACGGGCTGGAAAGCGGTGAGCTTTCGCCGTATCCGCTCGCCCGCAAGCTGTTCAGCGAGTTCGGCCTGGATGTGATCGCCGCCGAAGCGATCAAGACCATGCTGGACAAGCAGCGCGCCAAGGCGGCCGCGATCGCCGCGGGTGAGCCGCAACCGGAGAAGCGGGAGCGCTCCGGCGACGGTCCCGGCTTGGGCGATCTCGGCGGTCAGATGTCGATGGCCGCGGTGCTGGTGTCCGAGCTGGCCGGCGTCAGCATCGGGCTGCTGAGCACCATCGGGGTCAGCATCGGCTTGGGTGCGGCCACCATCATGAGCCGCGGCACGCTGGCGCAAAAGGAGCGTTGGCTGCCCGAGCTGGTGACGCTGGAGAAGATCGCGTGCTGGGCGATCACCGAGCCCGACGCCGGCTCGGATGCGTTCGGCGGCATGAAGACCTACGTCAAACGCGACGGTTCCGACTACATCCTCAACGGCCAGAAGACGTTCATCACCAACGGCCCGAACGCCGATGTGCTGATCGTCTACGCGAAGCTGGACGAGGGCGAGCCGAGCGTCGACAAACGCAGCCGCCCGGTGCTGACCTTCGTGCTCGACGCGGGGATGCCGGGGCTGACCCAGGGCAAGGCGTTCAAGAAGATGGGCATGATGTCCTCGCCGACCGGGGAGTTGTTCTTCGACAACGTGCGGCTCACCCCGGACCGGCTGCTCGGGGAGACCGAACAGCACGGCGGCGGCGACGGGCGGGAGAGCGCCCGGGCGAATTTCGCCGCCGAACGGGTGGGTGTGGCGTTGATGGCGCTGGGCATCATCAACGAATGTCACCGGCTCTGCCTGGATTACGCCAAAACCCGCACCCTGTGGGGGCAGAACATCGGGCAGTTCCAGCTGATCCAGCTCAAGCTGGCCAAGATGGAGGTGGCCCGCATCAACGTGCAGAACATGGTATTCCAAACCTTGGAGAAGGTGCAGGCCGGCAAGATGCCGACGCTGGCCGAGGCGTCGGCGATCAAGCTGTACTCCTCGGAGGCGGCCACCGAGGTGGCGATGGAGGCCGTGCAGTTGTTCGGCGGCAACGGCTACATGGCCGAGTACCGGGTCGAACAGTTGGCGCGCGACGCCAAGTCGCTGATGATCTACGCCGGGAGCAACGAGGTTCAGGTTACCCATATCGCTAAGGGCCTGCTGGCCGGATGATCACCGAAGCCCGCGCGAGCTATGCCGGGGTGGGCACCCGGGTGTTGTCGGTGCCGGGTACCGGCTTGCCGGTCGTGCTGCTGCACGGATACGCCGACAGCGCCGACACCTGGCGGCCGGTGCTCACCCGGCTGGCCGCGGCGGGCCGCCGAACCGTTGCTGTTGATCGTCGA
>PPEA01000377.1 GCA_002967005.1 Mycobacterium talmoniae | reverse complement strand
GACCGGTTGCTGGCGGTGTGGCCGAGCATGCGGCGCATCGTGCGCGACGCCGATGTGGAGGTGCCGGCATGAGGCGGCGGCCCTCGGTGGGCATCGTCGGGGCCGGCATGTCGGGGCTGTGCCAGGCCATCCTGCTGCGCCAGGCCGGCATCACCGACGTCACCGTCTACGAGAAGTCGCACGACGTCGGCGGCACCTGGCGCGACAACACCTATCCCGGTTTGTCCTGCGACGTGCCATCCCGGTTCTACCAGTTCACCTTCGCCACCAACCCGGGCTGGAGCAAGTTCTTCTCGCCGGGACGCGAGATCTTCGACTACTTCGGTTGGGTGACGGCCGAGTACGGGCTGCGCGACGCGATCCGGTTCGGCGTCGAGATCACCGGTGCCCGATTCGACGGGGATCGGTGGCGGCTGACCACCGCTGCCGGGGCGACGGTGTCGCACGACTTCCTCATCTCGGCGGCCGGCGTCCTGCGGGAGCCGCGGCTGCCCGATATCGACGGGCTGGCCGACTTCGCGGGCCCCGTCATGCATTCGGCGCGATGGGATCACGGTGCGGACCTGACCGGGAAGCGCGTCGCCGTCATCGGCACCGGGTCTACCGGCGTGCAGATCGTCTGCGGACTCGCCGACACCGTCAGCACGCTGGAGCTATTCCAGCGCAGCGCGCAATGGATTCTGCCGCTGCCCAATCCGAGCTATCGCCGCTGGACGGGTGCCCTGCACCGCAGCATCCCGGTGCTGGACACCCTGGCCTACCACGGCTACCACCACGCGTTCGAGTTCTTCGCCCGCGCCCTGGTGCGGCCGGGATGGCGCCGCACGTTGATTGGCAACCTGTGCCGGATCAACCTGCGCACCGTGCGGGACCCGGGCCTGCGGCGCCGACTCACCCCGGACTACCAGCCGATGTGCCGGCGACTGGTCATCTCGGCGGGCTTTTATCGGGCCATGCAACGGCGCAACGTGCACCTGGTCGATACCGGGATCGACCACGTCGAAGCCGGCGGCATCGTCACCGCCGACGGGGCGCTGCACGAACTCGACGCCATCGTGTTGGCCACCGGTTTCGACGCTCACGCGTTCATGCGGCCGATGACGCTGGCGGTCCGTGACGGGCTCACCGTCGAACAGCTGTGGGAGGCCGGGCCGATCGCCCACCTGGGGGTGGCGTTGCCCGGTTTTCCGAACTTCTTCATGCTGATGGGGCCGCACAGCCCGGTGGGCAACTACTCGTTGACCGCGATCGCCGAAGCGCAGGCCGGGCACATCCTGCGCTGGATCCAGCGTTGGTGCGACGGGGATTTCGACACCGTCGCACCCACCCGGGCGGCCACCGACGAGTTCAACGCGAGCATGCATGACGCCATGCCCGACACCGTGTGGGCAACCGGTTGCACCAGCTGGTATCTGGGCACCGACGGCCTGCCCGAGCTGTGGCCGTGGACCCCGAATGCCTATCGGCGGCGGCTCGCCGCGCCACCGAACCCCGACCACTACGACTTGGGTACCACCGTGAAGGAAACGACCACCCGGGACGCCTACCACGCCCGGGCCGGCGGTCAGGAATAGAGCGTCTCGAATTGCTTGATCGAGCGCTCGATATCGCCCTTGACCGCGCGGGCGGCGGTGGCGCCGATCGGGCCGAACAACGGCCGGCCACCCATGTCGATGCGCAGGGTGAACTTCGATCCCGCCGGCGCGGCGGCGATGGTCAACGTCAGCGCGTATTTGGTGCCGCCCACGCCGTCGCCGGTGATCTCCAGCAGCGCGGGCGCGTCGAGCTTGCGGACCGTCCAGGTGACCCGATTGCGCAGGCCCTTGGCGCCGGCCACCCCCACCAACGTGGTGCCGACCGCGAGTTCGGCCGGGACCTCGCACCGCCAGCCCTGATGCAGCGACAGCCAGTCACCCAGTTCGGCCAGGTTGGAGGCGTGGGCCCAGGCCTGCTCGGGGGGCAGTGCCAGTTCGCGGGAGAGTTCGAGTTTGGCCATCGGCAAATACTAGGTCGGCCCGGCGGCGTGCAGTCGCTGATTTGATATATTCGGACAGGTGGTGGTCGGCGATGATCACGGCGCGGACTGGGACCTCCCGAGGCCGGTGGCGACCTGTCGGCACCTGCTGGAGGCCGCGCGGCTCCACGGGATCGCCGCGGCCGACTGCCTTACCGGCACCGAGTTGCGGCTCGCCGACATCGGTAACACTGCCACCGAAGTCCAAGCCCGCCAGGAGCTGGCCATCGCCCGCAACATCCTTGCCCGCGTGGATGATCCGAGCGCGTTCGCGCGTGACGTCGGGCTCCAGTACAACTTCGCGAACATGGGGGTACTCGGCTACGCGCTGCTGGCGAGCCCGACCATGGGGGACGCGGTCAACATCGCCTGCCGCTACGCGACGCTGTCCTCGACTTTCCTGCGGCTGATCCGCCGCGACACCCCCGACGGTGCCGTGCTCGAATTCGACGACAGCGCCGTCCCCGCCGATGTTCGTGAGTTCATGGTGGAACGCGACCTGTTCGCGCTGACCAATATGATGCCGTTGCTGATTGGGCAGCTGGAGTCGGCTATCACGTTGAAAGTCGAGTTGCCCAACATCGAATTCCCGACCGACCGGTTCGAGCTTCCCTGGCTGACAATCGAATTCGACACCTCGTCGACGCGGACCGCGGTCACCATCCCACCCGAGGTGCTGGCGGTTCCGATGCCGGCCGCCGATGCCGCTACCGCGGCGGCGTGCGCTCAGCAGTGTGAAGACCTGCTGCAAGCCCGCCGGCAACGACGCGGCATGTCGGCACAGGTCCGCGCGCGCCTGGTCCGCGAACCCGGTCGACTGCCGTCGATGGCCGCGATCGCCGACGAGCTGTGCATCACCGAACGCACCCTGCACCGTCGGCTCGCGGCCGAACACACGAGTTATCGAGCGTTGGTCGACGAGGTCCGGGTGACGCTCGCGGCCGCCCTGCTGGAGTCCGGTCTCACCGTCGAGGCAACGGCGCGCCAACTCGGCTATTCGGAGACGGCCGCCTTCACGCGTGCCTTCATCCGGTGGACCGGCACGCCGCCGAGCAAGCATCGCCGGGCGAATGTCTGAAGATCGGTCACCCAACCGCGAGTGGGAATCTCACGACGCGACACGCCGACCCGGCGTCGTGCATTTCCCGGTCGGCGCCGCCAGGCGCTTTAAACCACCCAGATCGCTTGGGCGGCCGGGCTGCCCAAGTCGACGGTGCTGCCGGCGTCCTCCGCTTTTTCGATGGCCACCGAGATGATGCCGGCGAACTCGCGGCGGGTCAGCACCTTCAGCCGCGAGTCCAGGCTGATCCCGACGCTGTCGAAGTAGCGCAGCATCTCCGGATCGGCGTCGGAAATCCGGGCCACCGTGCCGGCGTCGCCGTCGTGGCAGGCCCACAGCTGCCGGGCCGGCGGGCTGGGTACCTGCCCGTCGGCGGCCGGGATCGGGTCGCCGTGCGGGTCGCGCTGCGGGAACCCCAGCTTGGCGTCGATGCGGGCGATCAGCCGGTCGGACACCGCGTGCTCGAGCACCTCGGCCTCGTCGTGCACCTCATCCCAGCCGTAGCCCAGTTCGTTGACCAGGAAGGCCTCCAGCAGTCGGTGCCGGCGCACCATCGCCAGCGCGGCGCGCCGTCCCGCCTCGGTCAACGTCACCGCACCGTATTTCGCGTGATCCACCAGGCCCTGGTCGGCGAGTTTGCGGATGGACTCCGAGGCGGTGGACGCCGACACCCCGATCCGCTCGGCCAGCATTTTGGTGCTGACCTTGTCCGGCGACCATTCCTGAGCGGTCCAGATGACCTTCAGATAGTCCTGGGCGACGCTGGACAGGTCGCCAGGCTCGTCCTCAGGGCTCACACCCCAAAGCTTAGGCAATCGTCACCTGATTCGGGGATCCCGCCCACTTGCGCCATGGTGCGGTCCGCGCCGATAGGCTTGCCCCTGTGCAGCGGTGGCGGGGGCAAGACGAGATCCCCACGGACTGGGGCAGATGTGTACTGACCATCGGCGTGTTCGACGGGGTGCACCGTGGACACGCCGAACTGATCGCGCAGGCGGTCAAGGCCGGGCGGACCCGCGGCGTGCCGACGGTGCTGATGACGTTCGATCCGCACCCGATGGAAGTCGTGTTTCCCGGCAGCCACCCCGCGCAGCTGACCACGCTGACCCGACGCGCCGAGCTGGTCGAGGAAGCCGGTATCGACGTGTTCCTGGTGATGCCGTTCACCACCGACTTCATGAAGCTCACCCCGGACCGCTACATCCACGAACTGTTGGTCGAACACCTGCACGTGGTGGAAGTCGTGGTGGGCGAAAACTTCACGTTCGGCAAAAAGGCCGCCGGCAACGTCGAGTTGCTGCGCCGCGCCGGTGAACGGTTCGGGTTCGCGGTGGAATCCATGTCCCTGGTGGCCGAACACCTCGACTCGGAGACCGTGACGTACTCCTCGACCTACATCCGGTCCTGCGTCGACGCCGGCGACGTGGTGGCGGCCGCCGAGGCGCTGGGCCGTCCGCACCGGGTCGAGGGGGTGGTGGTGCGCGGCGACGGGCGCGGCAAGTCGCTGGGCTTTCCCACCGCCAACGTGGCGCCGCCGATGTACTCGGCGATCCCGGCCGACGGCGTGTACGCCGCCTGGTTCACCGTGCTCGGGCACGGCCCGGTGACCGGAACCGTCATCCCCGGCGAGCGGTATCAGGCCGCGGTCTCGGTCGGGACCAATCCGACATTCTCCGGGCGCACCCGCACCGTGGAGGCGTTCGTCCTGGACAGCACCGCCGATCTGTACGGCCAACACGTCGCGCTCGACTTCGTCGCGCGCATCCGGGGCCAACGGAAGTTCGACTCGGTGCGCGAGCTGGTGGCCGCGATGGACACCGACACCGACCGGGCCCGCAACCTACTGGCCGGCGGCTGACGCGGCGATTCGGCGGCGCCCGGCCACACTGCTAGACTGCCCGGCGAAACGACGCGTGCTGCAGTCCGCGGTGGCCGCCCGTTAATTCCCTGATCGCGGACCGATTGATGGAGATATTTCGTGGCGCTGACCGCCGAGCAGAAAAAAGAGATCCTCGCCGACTACGGCCTGCACGAGACCGACACCGGCTCCCCGGAGGCCCAGGTCGCGTTGCTGACCAAGCGGATCATCGACTTGACCGAGCACCTCAAGGTGCACAAGCACGACCACCACTCGCGGCGGGGGTTGCTGCTGCTGGTGGGTCGTCGCCGCCGGCTGCTCAAGTACGTGGCCCAGGTCGATGTGGCGCGGTACCGCTCGCTCATCGAGCGGCTGGGCCTGCGCCGCTGACCCACCCGCCCGTCATGCGCGCCCTGCCCGCGGCCGTGCTGCTGGCCGCGATCACCGTATTGGGGGGAGTGACCGGCTGTTCGTCACCGGCCAACGCCGCAGACCTGCGGGTGGGGGATTGTCTGCAGCTGGGGGGCACCGCGGACCGGCCGGAGGCCGCCAAGGTGGCCTGCGGCGGCGCGACCTCGAATTTCAAGGTGGTGGCCACCGTCGTCGGCGCCGCCAACCGCGAGCAGTGCCCCACCGACGTCGACTCGTCGTACTCGATGCGGAACGCGTTCAGCGACGCCAGCAGCACCGCCTGCCTGGACATCGACTGGGTGATCGGCGGCTGCATGAGTGTCGACCCGGCCAACACCACCGACCCGTTCCGGGTGGACTGCACCGACACCTCGGTGCCGCATCGGCAGCGGGCCACCCAGATCCTGCGCGGCGTGGCCAGCGTCGACGAATGCACCAGCGGCCTGGGCTACGCCTACGACGAGCGGCAGTTCACCGTCTGCGTGGAGGACGTGACCTGATTGCGTCGGCGCGCTGCGCCCGCGCAAGGGTTTGCCTCACGGCGGTGAAATAGGGCCTCACCGGGCCCGCAGTGTAGAGTGAGGGCGTTCCGGGCCAGGTCGGCCTGGACATCGGTGCGGTGTGCGCGATCCGCGCGTACCGCTCCGGCGTGTGACGACGAGACACGGTAAGACAGCCACGGCCTGCATCGGGCGGTCTTCGGTAGTGGCTGCCGGACACCCACAAGGTCCGATCCGGCAGCTTCGATCGATGGCCGTAGCCGCATCCAGGTTGGAGTCTCGGGTTTACCTGTCGCACGCGAAACAGCTGAATAAACCCAGAGAGGCTGTACGGACGTCCATGTCTGTAGCTGAAATTGACCAGGGCGTGTTCGAGGCGACCGCCACCATCGACAACGGGAGCTTCGGCACCCGCACCATCCGGTTCGAGACCGGTCGGCTGGCCCAGCAGGCCGCCGGTTCCGCCGTCGCCTACCTCGACGACGAGACCATGCTGCTCTCGGCGACCACCGCCAGCAAGAGCCCCAAGGAACACTTCGACTTCTTCCCGCTGACCGTCGACGTCGAGGAGCGGATGTACGCCGCGGGACGCATCCCCGGCTCGTTCTTCCGGCGCGAGGGCCGGCCGTCCACCGACGCGATCCTGACCTGCCGGCTCATTGACCGGCCGCTGCGCCCGTCGTTCGTCGACGGCCTGCGCAACGAGATCCAGGTCGTGGTGACCGTGATGAGCCTGGACCCCAACGACCTCTACGACGTGCTGGCGATCAACGCCGCGTCGGCGTCCACCCAGCTGGCTGGCCTGCCGTTCTCCGGCCCGGTCGGCGGGGTGCGGGTGGCCCTGATCGACGGCACCTGGGTGGCGTTCCCGACCGTCGAGCAGCTCGAGCGGGCGGTGTTTGACATGGTGGTGGCCGGCCGGGTCCTCGAGGACGGCGACGTGGCCATCATGATGGTCGAGGCCGAGGCCACCGAGAACGTCATCGAGCTCGTCGACGGCGGCGCGCAGGCGCCGACGGAGACCGTGGTCGCCGAAGGGCTGGAGGCCGCCAAGCCGTTCATCGCCGAGCTGTGCAAGGCGCAACAGGAACTCGCCGAGGCCGCCGCCAAACCCACCGCCGACTACCCGGTGTTCCCCGACTACGCCGACGACGTGTACTACTCGGTGTCCTCGGTGGCCACCGACGAGTTGGCCAAGGCGCTGACCATCGCCGGCAAGACCGAGCGCAACGACCGCACCGACGAGATCCGGGCCGAGGTGCTCGAGCGGCTCGCCGACACCTACGCCGGCCGGGAGAAGGAAGTCTCCGCCGCGTTCCGGTCGCTGACCAAAAAGCTGGTGCGCCAGCGCATCCTGACCGACCACTTCCGCATCGACGGGCGCGGCATCACCGACATCCGGGCGCTTTCCGCCGAGGTTGCGGTGGTGCCCCGGGCGCACGGCAGCGCGCTGTTCGAGCGCGGCGAAACCCAGATCCTCGGGGTCACCACGCTGGACATGGTCAAGATGGCCCAGCAGATCGACTCGCTGGGACCGGAAACCTCCAAGCGCTACATGCACCACTACAACTTCCCGCCGTATTCGACCGGGGAGACCGGCCGGGTCGGCTCGCCCAAGCGGCGCGAGATCGGGCACGGCGCGCTGGCCGAGCGGGCGCTGGTGCCGGTGCTGCCCAGCGTCGAGGAGTTCCCGTACGCCATCCGGCAGGTGTCGGAAGCGTTGGGCTCCAACGGATCCACCTCGATGGGCTCGGTGTGCGCGTCGACGTTGGCGCTGCTCAACGCCGGGGTGCCGCTGAAGGCGCCGGTCGCCGGGATCGCGATGGGCCTGGTGTCCGACGACGTCGAGGTCGACGGCAAGGTCGAGCGCCGGTTCGTGGCGCTGACCGACATCCTGGGTGCCGAGGACGCGTTCGGCGACATGGACTTCAAGGTCGCCGGCACCAAGGACTTCGTCACCGCGCTGCAGCTGGACACCAAGCTCGACGGCATCCCGTCCAAGGTGCTCGCCGGTGCGCTGAGCCAGGCCAAGGACGCCCGGCTGACCATCCTGGAGGTGATGGCCGAGGCCATCGACGCCCCCGACGAGATGAGCCCGTACGCGCCGCGGGTCACCACGATCAAGGTGCCGGTCGACAAGATCGGTGAGGTGATCGGGCCCAAGGGCAAGATCATCAACGCGATCACCGAGGAAACCGGGGCGCAGATCTCCATCGAGGACGACGGCACCGTGTTCGTCGGCGCCACCGACGGCCCGTCGGCGCAGGCCGCGATCGACAAGATCAACGCCATCGCCAACCCGCAGCTACCCAAGATCGGCGAGCGGTTCCTGGGCACCGTGGTCAAGACCACCGACTTCGGGGCGTTCGTGTCGCTGCTGCCGGGCCGGGACGGGCTGGTGCACATCTCCAAGCTCGGCAAGGGCAAGCGGATCGCCAAGGTCGAAGACGTGGTCAAGGTCGGCGACAAGCTGCGGGTCGAGATCGCCGACATCGACAACCGCGGCAAAATCTCGCTGATCCCGGTGGCCGATGCGGACACGACGGCACCGCCGAGACCGCCGGGGCTGCGCCTGCCGATGCCGCGACCGCCAGCAGCTAACCTGGCGGCGGTGCGCC